>DAHVAK010000290.1 GCA_027314665.1 Spirochaetales bacterium | reverse complement strand
TTCAACGACGTTGTTGTCGGGGGTTAAGAACCAGGCATCGAGATACCGTTCAAGCTTGGGCCACTCGGTGTACGTATAGTGGAGAGCCTTTCCCAGGGCAGTCTTCGGCGGTACTTGGTCGATGCGCTGCTCGATCCAGGTAAGCGCTGATTTCTCCGCATCTGTAGGTCCAAAGCTGTTTTAGCGATTGTCTCCGCAAGGAGACAACAGATGACTGAGGTACGGACATCGACATCAAAACAGGATAAATGGCGCGCGCACCTCGAAGGCTGGAAGGCAAGTGGGCTCAGCATGCGCGGGTACTGCCAACGGGAAGGCATCGGTGTGAATGGCCTTCGCTACTGGCGGGCAAGACCGAGCGAGAGTAAGACCGGACACGAGGTGGTGAAGGTCGCGGTGAAACTGTCGCCAAGCGAGCCGATGATCGAGGTGGTCGTTGGGAAGAGGTTCACGATTCGGCTTCCGAGAGAGTTCTGCCCTGAAGAGATTGGGGCGATCATCAAAGTCATTGAGTCGCTCGGATGATCATCGACTGGGATCGGGTGTCGATCTATGTACGTCCTGGCTGGACGGACATGCGCAAGCAGATCAACGGCCTCGCGGTGATGGTGGAGGAGGAGTTGGGCGGTGAGCCGCTTTCGGGGAACCTGTTCTTGTTCTGCAATCGCAGGAGAACGCACCTGAAGGTGCTCTACTGGCAGCGTAACGGGTTCTGCATGTGGCTGAAGCGCCTGGAGCAGGATCGCTTCCCTTGGCCGCAGGGGGAAGCCGAGGCCAGGCAGATCAGTGCCGCGCAGCTACGGATGCTGCTCTCGGGCATCGACTTCTGGAACGCTCACGGGAGCCTGCACTTTTCTCAGATAAGTTGAGGTGCCCCCTATTAATTTGGTGAGCTCCATGATAGGGTCAGACCTCGTGAAGGACGTGGATGTTCATCACCTGCCAGCCGACGTGGAGCAGCTGCATCAATTGATCAGCGATCTGGTCGTCGAGCACGAGCGTAGCCTTGCCGATCAAAGGCGGGCCTACCAGGAGCTCTCCGAGAAGTTCGAAGTCTTGAGGCGGCTGCACTTCGGCCAGTCCAGCGAGAAGCTCACCGAAGAGGACAGGCGGCAGATGCACCTGTTCAACGAGGCGGAGCAGGGGGTCGAGCCGCCGTTGGAAGTTCCTGGTCCGCAGGCTGGCGGTGTCCACGTCGCGGAGCACCAGAGAGCCAAACCGGGGCGCAAGCCCATCGCCGAGCACCTGCCGCGCGAGGTGGTCATCCACGATCTTGATGATGAAGACAAGCGCTGCCCCTGCTGCGGCACCGAGCGACCCGTGGTCAGCGAAGAGACCAGCGAGGAAGTGGAGGTTATCCCGGCGAAGGTGAAGGTTATTCGCCATGTGCGCCGGGTCTACGGGCCATGCCGCTGTGAGGCGTTCGACGCAAGCGCAGCCCCCTCGATGATCCGTTCCCCGATGCCGCCGCGCACTGTGCGCAGTCCATACCTATGTTCTTGTTGCTCCTGGTTGCGTCCGTCCTCATCACCTGCTCCTTGCGCTCAGCCTACCGTTGATCGATGAAGTGCTCCTGGGCGACGTGGATCAGCGACAAAACATGGTCGTCGTCGAGGGCGTAGAACACTTGCTTGCCGGTCCGGCGCGGACCAATAAGGCGCATGATCTTCAGGAGGCGGAGATGGTGAGAAAACGCGGGGAGGGACATCTCAAGAAGGTGCGCAATGTCGCAGACGCACAGCTCCTGCTGGGACAGCAGATAGAGAAACTTCGTGCGCATTTCGTCGGCGAGCGCGCGGAAGAGCTCCGAGAGCCCTGAAATCTCTATGACCATCTCCCGTATGCGCTGCTCGTTTGCCTCGCAGCTCAGGCTGTACTCATTGCACAGGTCGTCCGCTCTCGCTGCGGTTGTCTGTTTTCCGTGCTTTCCATTATCGAAGCCAGTCGGCGCCATTGCTCGGTTCCTCCAAACTATTCAACAATTAAGCCGCCGTTAAATACCTCCTCTCTTGGCGAAACCTTCAAGAGCTTCGCACTGACGCCGCAGTCGCGGCTTCGACAGGTAACGCCGGACAGGAATCTCGAGTCACTCGATGCGGTAGCCTTGGCGAGAGCCGCCACATACGCAGCACGCCGATCGCGCGCACAGGGGCGCGGCGCGCTTTGCCGATCCCGTAGGCTTCGAGGAGGCAAACACACGCAGGCATCTCGGCGGCGCGACTCTCGACTTCTTGACAGTTCCGCCTATTGGCTGATATCTTTCAACTATTGCATTGATTAATTGAATAGGTGATTCGTGAAAGCGCGTGAATTTAAAGACGCGGTCTTCGAGCAGTTCGCCCGAATCGCCGCCTCCTTCGCCAGTCCGAAACGGATCGAGATCATCGATGTCCTTGCTCAAGGGGAGCGGAACGTCGAGACTCTTGCCGCGGAGACCGACCTGTCGATCGCAAACGCCTCGCGCCACCTTCAGATTCTGAAGGCGAGCCGACTTGTGGCCTCCCGCAAGGCAGGGCCCCAGGTCCTCTATCGACTTGCGGATCCGGGCGTCGTGGGGGCCTATCGGATGCTGCGAGCTCTTGCGGAGGAGCGGCTGGCCGAGGTGGATCGACTGGTCCGCGACTACTTCGGCGGTGTCGATGGGATGGAGCCGATCGGTCGGGAGCCGCTCCTTGAGCGTGCTCGCCGCGGCGAGGTGATCGTGGTGGACGTACGCCCTCCCGAGGAGTTCGCCGCCGGACACATCGCAGGCGCGCTGTCGATCCCGCTTTCTGCTCTCGAAGCGAGGCTCTCTGAGATTCCGAGCGACCGCGAGGTGGTCGCCTACTGCCGCGGACCCTACTGCGTACTCGCGGCGGAGGCGGTGCGGGAGCTGCGAGCCCGAGGCTTTCGGGCCGTCCGCTTCGAGGAGGGCTATCCGGAGTGGCGGGACGCCGGCCTACCAGTCGAAGCATCTGGTAACCTGTAGAAGCATCGGCGTCCGCTGCCCAAAAAATCACACGTGGAGTGGTACAGATGAACATTTTGTTTGTGTTGAACGATCCGCCCTACGGCACCGAACGGAGCTACAACGGCCTGCGTCTGGCGAGCAACGTGCTGAAAAAGAGCGAGTCCACCGGCGTGAGCGTCTTCTTGCTCGGGGATGCTGTCTCGGTCGCAAAGAACAACCAGCAAACCCCGAACGGCTACTACAACCTCGAGCGCATGTTAAAAGGGCTCCTCAGTCATGGCGGCAAGGTCCTCCTGTGCGGAACCTGCATGGATGCCCGCGGACTTCGCCAGGAGGAGCTCCTCGAGGGGTGCAGGCGAAGCTCCCTTGACGAGCTCACCGACGCCACGCTTGCGGCCGACAAGGTGCTCGTGTTTTGAACGATCAGAGGATAGGTAAAATGTCAAAAACAGTCCTCATTCTCGGGGCGGGGATCGGCGGCCTGGCGGCTGCGAACCTCCTCAGGCGGAGCCTCCCGAAGGGGTCTCGCGTCGTCGTGGCCGATCGCGAGCGATCGGTCTCATTTGCGGCTTCCTATCTCTGGGTCATGAGCGGGGAGCGAAAGGAAGAGCGGCTCTCGCCTCCCCTCGACCGGCTACAGCGGAAGGGGATCGAGGTGATCGAGGGGGAGGTCGAGCACATAGACCCGGACAAGCGGAAGGCGACGATCGGCGGAGCCTCGATCTCCGCTGACTATCTCATCGTCGCCCTGGGCGCGGATTTCATCCCCGAGACGGTTCCGGGGCTCGTCGAAGGAGGCCTGACCTTTGCCACGCTTGCGGGAGCAGCTCGATTGCGGGCCGCGCTCGCCACCTTTACAGAAGGGAGGGTGGTCGTGCTGACCGCTGCGCCGCTCTACAAGTGCCCCGCCGCCCCCTACGAGGCGGCGATGCTCATTGAGGCGGGCTTCCGTCGCCGAGGTATCAGAAGACAGGTGACGGTCGAACTGTATGCCGCCGAGCCTGGCCCGATGGGCGTTGCGGGCCCCGCGGTTTCGGCGGCGGTCCGTGGGATGGTCGAGACCCAGGGGATCGGGTACTTTCCCGACCACCAGGTTACGAAGGTCGACCCGCTCGGCCGAAGCGTGGAGTTCACAAACGGCAAGCGCGCCGGATATGACCTCCTCGTCTACGTGCCTCCGATTCGGGCGCCTCAGGTGGTGCGCGAGTCGGGTCTCATCGACAAGAGCGGCTGGGTTCAGGTCGACCGAAACACGCTTGCGACGCGATTCCCGGGGGTCTACGGCCTGGGCGACGTTACCTCGATTCCGTTGTCGATGGGGAAACCCCTTCCGAAGGCCGGCGTCTTCGCCCGCGCGCAGGCCGAGGTGGTAGCGCGGAACATCGCGCGCGCCGTCTCTGGCAGCGGGCGGGAGGCAGGCTTTGACGGACACGGCGCCTGCTTCGTGGAGGTGGGAGCCGGGAAGGCAGGCTACGGCGCCGGCAACTTCTACGGCGAGCCGCTTCCCGCGGTGAACATGCGGCGGCCCAGCTGGCTGTGGCACGCCGGGAAGGTCCTCTACGAGAAATACTGGTTTTGGAGGTGGCCATGAACAATCCGATCTACCTCGACCATAACGCCACAACCCCGGTTTGCCCTGAGGTTGTGGAGGCGATGCTTCCTTTCTTGCGGGAGCATTTCGGCAATCCCTCAAGCGGGCATGTCTATGGCCGTAGGGCACACGAGGCGGTCGAGCGTGCGAGGGAACAGATCGCGCTGCTTTTGGGCTGCGAGCCGGACGAGGTCTTCTTCACCTCGGGCGGCACCGAGGCGAACAATCTCGCAATCGTCGGTTCGTCGCGCGCGGCCGACGGACGTCGGCGGCACATCGTGACCTCGATGGTCGAGCATCCGGCGACGATGCGTCCCTGCGACTGGCTTGAGGGGGAGGGATGGGAGGTTACCCGGCTTCCGGTCGATGCGGAGTGCCGGGTGCAAGCCGACGACGCGCGCGCCTCAGTGCGCTCCGACACTCTCCTCGTGACGGTGATGCTCGCGAACAACGAGACCGGAACGGTCATGCCAATCCGCGCGCTCGCGGAGATCGCGCACGAGCGGGGAGCGCTCATCCACACCGATGCCGCCCAAGCGGTGGGAAAGCTTCCGACTCGGGTGAACGACCTCGGGGTCGATCTCCTCTCCGTCGCGGGGCACAAGCTCTACGCGCCAAAGGGGGTGGGGGCGCTTTTCGTCCGGCGGGGGATTCCCATTCGGCCGCTTCTCCTCGGCGCGGGCCACGAGCGAGGGCTGCGCCCCGGCACGGAGAACGTCCCCCACATCGTGGGGCTGGGCAAGGCGTGCGAGGTCGCCCGGCGAGATCTCGAAGGCGAAGCTCGGCGGATGCGAGATCTGAGCGACGAGCTGTGGGAGCTCCTGCGCGCGGAGATCCCGGCCATACGACGGAACGGAGACTCCGTCGAGCGGCTGCCGAACACGCTCAATCTCTCGTTCCCCGGCGTCCGCGGAAGCGCGGTGCTTGCCGCGGCCCCAGAGATCGCGGCTTCGACCGGGTCGGCCTGCCACGAAGGGGACGAGAGCCCATCCCCGGTCCTCCTCGCGATGGGGATCGACCCCGCCACGGCGCTCGGTGCCGTGCGCCTCTCTCTGGGACGAGCCACGAGCCCGACCGACGTTCGCTCGGCAGCCAGCGCGCTCATATCGGCGTGGCAGCGGTCTGGCTCAACGGTCGCAAAGGCCTAAGTGATCACTCGATGCAGCGGCATTGAGTCGAGCCGCAGCCCTGGAGGAGCGTGAGAGCTCCCGGAGGATAGCATGCCGCGAACCAAACCCTTTGACGATCACACCCTACGGTACGAGGAGTGGTTCCTGAATCACCCCTCCGTTTATCAATCCGAGCTGGAAGGCGTTCGGAACCTCCTGCCCCGTGGGGGAGAGGGGCTCGAGGTGGGAGTCGGGAGCGGCAGGTTCGCGGAGCCGCTTGGGATCGGGACGGGCGTGGAACCCTCCGCGGCGATGCGCGCGCTCGCTCAGTCCAAGGGGATCGAGGTCTATGCAGCTCCGGCTGAAGCGCTTCCCTTTCCGGATGAGCGGTTTGATTTCGCCCTCATGGTCACGACGATCTGTTTTGTCGACGATGTCGACGCCTCCTTCCGGGAGGTGAGACGGGTCCTGAAAAGCGGTGGCCTCTTTGTCCTTGGGTTCGTTGACAGCGAGAGCCCCCTCGGTAAAGGCTACGCAGCACACAAAAGCGAAGATCTCTTCTACCGCGATGCGATCTTCTATTCCGCCGCGGAGATCCACTCGCTCCTTCGAGGCAATGGGTTTGATATACTTGAAACGATTCAGACGGTGTTCGGAGACCTGGCCGCAATCAACGCGGTTCAGCCTTGGAAGCAAAGGAGCGGAGAGGGCGGCTTTGCCGCCGTCTGGTCACAAAAAGTGCCCGCAGGAGGAATGTAAGAATGAACGATCATCAGCCAAAAACCGCAGGGCTCTCGACCCGGTGCGTCCACGCGGGAGAGACGCTCGATTCGAAAGGGGCCATTCACGCGCCTCTCTATAACCACTCGACGTTCGGCTTTGCTTCGACACAAGAGGTCCTCGACGTGGTCGAGGGTCGCGTCGAGCGCAGCCTCTACACCCGCTACGGACTCAATCCAACCATCCGCTCCGTCGAGCAGAAGCTCGCCGACCTGGAGGGCGGGGAGGCGGCCTGGCTCTTTAGCTCCGGCATGGCCGCGGAGTCCGCAACCTTCCTCGCGCACTGCACAAGCGGCAGTCACATCGTCTGCATCGGCGACGTGTACGGAGGAACCTTCGAGCTGCTTGCGACAAACTTCCCGCGCCTCGGAATCGAGACGACATTTCTGCTCGGGAGCGAGGTCGACCGGCTCGCCGAGGCCTTCCGACCCGCCACCCGCCTCATCTTCTTCGAGACGCCGACGAACCCGAACATGGAGGTGCTCGATATCGAACGGATCGCCGCAGTCGGCCACACGCGCGGGGTGCTCACCGTCGTGGACAGCACCTTCGCCACCCCGGTGAACCAGAATCCGCTTGCACTCGGAGCGGACATCGTGATTCACAGCACGACGAAGTACATGGGCAGGCACAGCGATCTCACCGGAGGGGCGGTCATCGGCCCTAAGACGCTGCTTGAGCCGATCTGGGCGTGGCGAAAGAACCTCGGCCAGATGATGGCGCCGGAGGTTGCCTTCCTCCTGTCGCGGAGCCTTCGGACGCTCGTCGTCCGGGTGCGCGCGCAAAACGCCACCGTCCAATTCATTCGGAGCGACTCGCGCACCATCCTCGAGTGAAGAGCGTGAACTACCCTGGGCTTACGGGTTCTCCCAGCCATGAGACGGCCGCGCGTCAGATGCGCGGCTTCGGCGGCATGGTAAGCTTCGTCCTTGAGGGAGATGCAGGCACGGCCGCCGCATTCGCGGACAGCCTCCGCCTCTTCACGATCGCCCCGAGTTTGGGCGGCGTAGAGAGCCTCGTCACGCAGCCCATCACCACGACGCATCATGGGCTACCCGCCGAGGAGCGGGCCCGACGGGGAATCGCGGACAGCATGGTCCGCATCTCCTGCGGCCTCGAGGAAGCGGAGGATCTTTGGGCCGACCTCGAGCAGGCGTTTGCCGGATGAGCCGGAGGGGCTGACCGACGAGCCGTACCTTATCTCCGGGCGGTGACGGTGATGGCGCGATTACGGAGGTAGCGCGCGGAGCTTTTTGTTGGGGCCCCGTGATCTCGCAAGGAGGAGAGCGATGAAGTGGGCGGTGAAGCCGATCGATGCAGGGCTTCGGGTGGTTTACCTCGCAATCCTCCTCGGTCCGATCGTGGAGCTGCCTATGCTGCTCGTGCTGTCCCGAGTCCTTCTGGCGCTGCAAGGGCGGTTCTGGCCTGTAAAGCGTCATCAGTATTGATTCGGAAGGAGGCTGAATAATAGTAAATGCAACATACCTGATCGTTCACGCGGTGAACTTCATCGGCGCGTTGCTTTTTGGAATGCTGGGAGTCGGTGCGGCTCCGGTATTCATCGCGGGGATACTGTCACAATGTTGGTGGACGGGCATCCCTTCGGTTTTGCGCCTATGCGGCTGAATCCTCCACAAGGATGCCGTCTTTGAATACCCGTCCCGCCTGAATAAGTTCCAGCTGTTGCCATTTGGCGATCCGTCGCCAGCTTTTCTGCGCTTCCTGCATGAGCTTGAAGGTCATCGCCAAGGTTGCGCTGTGTGTCCCCATCCCTTTGGTCTTGTAGGTGCGTAGCCGCACTGTGGCGACCACGCTTTCGATGACGTTGGTGCTACGGATGTGCTTCCAGTGTGCTGCCGGAAACCGGTAGAAGTCCATCAGCTCATCGCGATCCTTCTCCAACGTTTCCACCGCCTTCTCGTATTTGTCCCGATAGCTCTCGCAGAAATGCGCGAACGCTCGCCGGGCGTTCTCCTCGGTATCGGCCATGCAGATATCCTGGAGGAGGGTCTTCGCGCGCGGCTGCACTCGCTTGGGCAGCTTGTCGAGCACGTTCGTGATTTTATGTACCCAGCAGCGCTGCGCTTTGGTCGTGGGGAAGACCTTCGGCAGCGCTTTCCAGAATCCAAGCGCACCGTCGGCGACGGCAAGTTTCGGATCCACCGCCATCCCTCGGTCTTTGAGCTCCAGCAGCAACTCTCTCCAGCTCTCCTCGCTTTCTCGATAGCCGGCGGTGATGGCAAGCAATTCTTTGTCTCCGTTGTACTTGGCTGCGATGATCACCAGGATGCAGCTGCGCTCCCCTTCGATGCGTGCGTTGAAATACACCCCGTCGGCCCACAGGTAGGCGTACTCCGTTGCGCTGAGCTTCCTCGTGCGCCACTGCTCGTATTCCGGGTACCACACCTCCTTCAGCCGGCTCACCGTGCTCGCCGACAGGCTTCCAGCACTCTCGCCGTAGATCGCCTTCACGGCAACGTCGAAGTCGTTGGTACTGATACCTTTCAGGTACAGCGTAGCAACCACTCCTTCCACACTCAGTGTACGGCGCAAGAACCGCGGCAGCACCCCGCTGGTGAATGCCTCGTGGTTCACATTGCGATCCTTTGCCCTTCGTTCGTCGATTCGCGGACGAGAAACATCAACCGGCCGGACCCCGGTGAGAACTGTTCGCTGTGGGGCGTGTCCGTTGCGCACCACCGTGCGACAGCCCTCCTCATCTCGTACATCAGCATGCACGTTGAGGTGTGAATCGATTTCGGCTTCCAGCGCCTGCTGCAACAGTCTCCGTGCTCCCTCTCGTGCAATTTCACGGATCGTCTCATCCACCGTATCGATGGTTGGCGTACCCGCCTCCGATGGGATACATTGGTCATGGGGCATACACAAACTCCTTCGAATGATTTTGTCGTTGTCCGAAGGGTATGCCCCTTTTCTTTTTCTATCCACCAACTTCTATAGTAACCC
>DAHVAK010000285.1 GCA_027314665.1 Spirochaetales bacterium | reverse complement strand
ATGTGCATTCGCTTGCCGTCGGGCGCAACAACGAGGGATTCGCGCTCCGTGTAGGTGGTGCCTTCCGCGATCGCCCGGACGTTGTCGGCCAGGCTCTTCCTGCCCGACGGCTCATCGAGGAGGAGGCTGCGCGAGATCGGGCCCAGCAGGTCGTCCTTTCGATTCGCTCCATAGAGGCGGACCGTTGTTTCGTTGACGTCAACTACCTTGATCATGGTCGCCGCGGCCACGAGAAACTCCGGATGTTTTTCGAGATAGGCTCCGAAGTCCGAGACCCCCTCGTTCTTGAGCCGCTTGAGCGCGGCGCGAAGCTCCGAGATATCCTCCTCCCAGAGCGAGAGCCCGGAGAGCTCGAAGATGCTGCGGTACTTTTTCTCGTTCTGTCTGAGCAGAGTCTCGCTGGGAAGCGGCTTCGGCAGCTCGCCGCGCAAAGCCACCCCCCGCCATATTGAGAGGATCCGTCCCTCGCTCCTGGATGCGCGAATCTCGAAGCAGCGAGGAGCGGACTCTCCGCCGTCGTTCGCAGAGGGCCAGCACAGGATCGGGGCGGAGGCGTCCGGTTCGTCCCACGAGCGCACCCCGGCGAGGACCTCCCGGAGGATTCGGGGAGGGACAAGCTCGCGGAGATACCGCCCCTGCGGATCGGTCGTGTTTGACCCAAGAAGGGAACGGGAGGCGGGATTCGCGTACTCGATCAGAAAATCAGCTGTCGCCCCGGTCGCATCAAGAGCGGGAGAAAAGACCCACACGGGCTCCGGCCAGGTGGAAAAGACATCGACGAAGCAACTGTTCTGCGCCATACGAGCATCTATTCTCTCCAAGGTAACTAAAGAGTCAAGCTTCCGTCCACCGGAATCCGGAACGACACGGCAGCCCTCATCCCTGGCCTTCCGCCGGTGTGGCGAAGGTTTCAAGGAAGAGCGCGAGGACCCTCGGATCGAAGTGACTCCCCGACAGCCTCGCGAGGTGGCTCTTCACCTCCTCCTCGCTCCAGCCCTTTCGGTAGGGTCGATCCGAACGGAGGGCGTCCCAGACATCGACGACGGCGAAGAGCCGAGCGGCCACGGGTATCTGCTCGCCGGCCAGGCCTCGGGGATACCCGCTGCCGTCCCACTTCTCATGGTGGCAGTAGGGGATGTCGAGCGCGTTCTGCAGATAGCGAATCGGGGCGAGCATCTCGTGGGCGAGGGTGGGATGTCGCCGCATGACGACCCACTCATCCTCGGTGAGGGGGCCCGGTTTATGGAGGATGGAATCGGGAACTCCCATCTTGCCGATGTCGTGGAGAAGGGCGCCCCAGCGAATCTGCGTCAGATCGTCGTCGCCGAGGCCGTAGGCCTTTGCGAGCGCGAGGGTCATTTCGGTGACCCTGCGGGTGTGCCCCTCGGTCTCCCTGTCGCGAAGATCGAGCGCGTGCGACCAGCCTTCGATTGTCGCATCGTAGGCCATGACGAGCTCCTCACTCGAGCGCTGAAGGCTCGCGAAGAGGGTCGCGTTTTCGATCGCGATCGCCGTCTGCCCCGCCAGGGCGACCAAGAAGTCGAGCCACTCCCTGTCCGGATCGAGGCGCGAGCGATGGAAGATCTCGAGCACCCCCTTCGCCTGGCCCTTGGTGATGAGCGGCACGAAATAGGCAGTGACGAAGCGCTCCGCCTCCACGAGCGGCGTGCGCGCGAAGCCCGGGTCAGTATGCAGGTCGTCGACCTGCACCGTGTCGCGGTCAAGCACGGCCCGCCAGGCATTTGCCTCCCCGAGCCGCACCATCGAGCTTTCGATCGCGGAGCAGCGAAAGCCGTTGCCCGCCGAGTATTGGAGAAGATGAGTCACCGGATTCAACAGGAGAACGTCCGCAGCATCGACCTCCAGGGCGTCAGTCACCTGGACGAGGACCGCCTCGAGGGTCACGTGAAGGTCGGAGACCGTTGTGATCGCGATATCGACCTTGCGAAGGGCCGAGAGGTGACGCAGACGGCGCACGGTCTGCTCGTGCAGGCGCGTGCGGTGGATGGCGTTTCCAGCTATCTCGCTCAGGGTCGAGAGGAGGTGGACAACGGTCGGGGTGAGCTCGCGCGGAGGGGCGAAGCTGACGCTGAATACGCCGATGACGGCTTCTCCCGCCCTGATGGGAACGGCGACCTGGTCCACGCCCGGCGGGATGTTGCGCCGGATATGTTCGGGGATGCGGGGATCGTTGCGAATGTCGCGGGCGATGTCCGTCTTTCCCGAGGCGAAGACCAGCCCGGAAAGCCCTGCGCCGACGCGCTCGGGAGGAGGGGGGGGAAATCCCTCGCGCTCGCCGTAGCCTCGGGAAATCTCCACCCGCAGCTCATCCCGCGCCGCGTCGTGCAGCCAGATTGCTCCGTCTTCTGCCTCGAGCACCTCAAGGGTCACGTCGAGCAGCACCGGAAGCATCTCCTCGACCGTCTGAGCGGCGCGAAGGGTGGTCGAGATCTTGTTCACCGCTTCGAGCTCCGCGAGCCTGCGGGTCATCTCGTGCTCGGCCTGCTTGCGGTCGCCGATGTCGCGGGCGATGGCGGAGGCTCCGATGACCGCTCCCCGGTCGTCTTTCACGGACGAGACGGTCAAGAGAACCTCAACCTCGCCGCCGTCCTTCTTCCGGCGCGCGGTCTCGTAGGGTCGTAAGGTTTCCCCTGCTCGAATCGATGCAAGGATCGCCGGAAGCTCGTCGCAGCGGTCCGGCGGAATGAGCAGCGAGACCGGTTTCCCGATCGCCTCCTCGCGGCTGTAGCCGTACAGGCGCTGCGCGCCGTCGTTCCAGCTCGTGAACTCACCCTGGAGGTTCGCGCCCGTGATCGCTTCATCGGAGGAATTAACGATGGCTGCAAGCCGTGCGGCAAGCGCCTCCCGTTGCTTTCGCTCGGTGATATCGATCGAGAGCACGAAGACCCCTTCGGGAACCGGCTGGGCGAGGACTTCGAAGCAGCCGACCGAGCCGTCGGGATAGACGAACTCGCTTTCCACGCGCTGGTGGATGCGGTCATTCATGCAGCTCCAGACGGCCCAGTAGAAGCGGGTCGACTCGATCCCCGGATAGCTCTCCATCAGGGTTCGATTGAGAAGCGCCGCCGTCGTCCGGCGACCGTGCCGCGCCGCGGCCCGATTGACGTAGAGGTACCTCCAGGAAAAGTCGATGATCTGGCAGCCCTCGAGCAGGTTGTCCAGGGTGTCGCGATAGCGTGCAAGGCTCCCGAGAAGCTCCCGTTTGGCGTTGTGGCGCTCCGAGACATCGCGGAGATCGAGCTGCACGACCCGACGCTCGCCGATCGGATAGGAGGAGGCGGTCAGCTCGATCTCGACCGAACGCCCGTTCTTGGCGGTGAGGGTCAGCTCCTCGCGGCTTGTGCCCATGACAGCCTGTGCGGCGGCGGCGGCAAGGCGTTGGCCCAGGCGAGCGGCGAACGCCGCAGGATCGGCGAGTCGCTTTCCTTCGATTTCTGCGCGAGAATAGCCAAGGAGGCGAAAAAAGGAGGGATTTGCATCGATGACGGCTGTGCTTTGCGCATCGACAATGAGGATTCCCTCGCAGGCCGTTTCGAAGAGCCTGCGGTAGCGCAGCTCTGACTCGATAAGCGCGCGATCCTCCCTCGCGCGCTCAGAATGGCTCGCGGGATGTGCCTCACGATCCTGCTGCTGTTCGCTCTCTCGCCGTGGCATGGTGCCCCCACCCGCGTACCCGCAGGCAAGCATATCAAGCTGCGCCACCGTCGTTGCGTCTAGAGGACCGGCTGCACGACAGGCCGCCCCATCAGCGGGGCGAGTCTCCGACGGCGCATTACCTTAGTGCGCTACTAGTATATCATCTTCCTTTCGCGTCGGGTCAAGTAATTGCGGGTTGACGCCCGCTATGCGAGAAGCCTCGTCATCGAGGCCGTCATGGTAGTCAGGATGAGAGCGCAGGAGGCTGCCCCCGCATCGAGCACCCCGCGGGAGCGCTCCCCGAGACGGCTTGCCCGACCCATCTTCGCGACCATGCCGCGCGTTGCCTCCTTGCCCCGCTCCGCCGCCTCGCCCAACGCGGCGAGGGCCTCCGCGAAGGAGCTCCCAGCGGCGCAGGCTGTCTTGAAGGCCTCGAGGGCGGGAAGCAGCGCGTCGAGCAGGGTCTTGTCACCGAGCTTCGCCCCGCCCAGGGCTACCACGGCCTGCGAGGCCCGCTCGAGCATGGTTTGAAAGAGGGGGGCATCGATGCGCTCGCTCCCCTTCGCGGGCTTTGCCATCTCGCGGAAGAAGGTGCCGTACAGCGGGCCCATCGCCCCGCCGATCTCGGTGAGAAGGACGTTCCCGAGGGTGGTGAGGCCCGCGGCGAGGTCATACTCGGTTCCGGCGAGCCGCTCGGCGCAGAGCGAGAAGCCCTTGCTCATGTTGATGCCGTGGTCTCCGTCGCCGATCGCCCCGTCGATCTCGCTCAAGACGACGGCGTTCTCGCGCAGAGCGCGCACCAGAGCATCGATGACTGCCCCTCCGGAGGCGTTCGCAAAGCTCTCCATGTGCATTCTCCTAAAACTGGGTGAGCCCCATGCTGTCGGCCGGCAGGTCGATGAGGGATTTGAGCTCCTCATCGACGCGCATGAGGGTGAGCGTCACCCCCATCATCTCGAGGGAGGTGAAGTAGTTGCCGACGTAGGGGCGATAGACCTTGATTCCCGCCGAGCCGAGCAGCTCCTCGACGGCATCGTAGAGGATGTAGAGCTCCATGACGGGAGTCGCCCCAAGCCCCGAGACGAGCGCGACGACCTCGTCGCCCTTCGCGAAGGGAAGGTCGGGAAGCACGACCTCGACCATCATCCTTGCCATCTCGCGCGCCGGCGCAAGGTTCTCGACCCGGATGCCGGGCTCCCCGTGATGGCCGATGCCCACCTCCATCTTTCCCGGTTCGATCGCGAAGTTGGGATGACCGACCGCGGGGATGGTGCAGGGGGTTAGCCCGATGCCGATGCTGCGGGTGTTGTCGATCGCCTTCTGGGCGCTCGCGATCACCGCATCGAGATCGCCCCCGAGGGCTGCCCTTGCCCCGCCCACCTTCCACATCAGAACCTCGCCTGCCACCCCGCGACGCTTGGAGCGCTCAGGCAGCGGCGCGGAGGGCACGTCGTCGTTCGCCACGACGGTCTTCACGCGGATGCCGGCCTCCTCGGCAAGCTCGATGGCAAGGCGGACGTTCATCGTGTCCCCGGCGTAGTTGCCGAACAGGCAGGCTACCCCCTTGCCGGAGTCGGCTGCCTTGAAGGCATCGAAGAAGGCCTTCGCGCTCGGGGAGGTGAAGATCTCCCCAACTGCGACCGCATCCACCATGTTGCGCCCGAGGTAGCCGATGAAGGCTGGCTTGTGGCCCGAGCCGCCCCCGGTGACGACGCCCACCTTGCCGGCGAGCGGCGCCTCGCGGTACTTCAAGACCCTCGGATTGTCGGTCCCCGTCACCCGGCTGCGATGCGCCTTCGCGAACCCCTTGAGCATCTCGGCGACCAGCTCGTTGGGGTCGTTGATGATTCGCTGCATATCCTTCGGTCTCCTTGCGCCCTAGCGCTCCTTTTTCAAATACTTCTTCTCGTACTCGGCGATGCGCGCCACCTTCGCGGTGGAGCCGCCGCCCTGGAACTCCGACTTGAGCCATGCGTCGACGACTGACTTGGCGAGCTCAGGTCCGATGACCCGCGCCCCCATCGTGAGAATCTGTGCATCGTTGCTCTTGCGGGCTCGTTCGGCCGAATAGGTGTCGTGACAGGTGGCCGCTCGAATTCCCGGGACCTTATTCGCGGTGATTGCCATCCCGAGGCCGGTTCCGCACATGAGGATCCCCCGCTCATGCTTTCCGCCCGCGATCGCCTCCGCAACCTTCACGGCGATGTCCGGATAGAGGGACGGCTTGGTGTCGTAGACCCCGTAGTCGACCACCTCGATCCCGCGCTCCTCGAGGTATTTCTTGATCGTTTCCTTCAAGTCATAGGCCGCATCGTCGGCCCCGAGCGCTATCGTCATTGTTCTCCTCCCAGCCTTCGCCACAGCTCGACGATCGCCGGCTGTGACTCCTTGCCTCTGCCCGCCGCCTGACCGGCGACGAGCACCTCATGAGCGACCGCGGTCATGGGGATGGGAACCCTGCTCTCGGTGGCGAGCGTGCGCGCGTAGCCGAGGTCCTTCGCAAGCATGTCGATCGTTCCCCCCGGGGCGTAGTCTCTGGCGGCGATCGCCTCGGCGCTCACGTCGAGCACCTTCGATCCGGCCCAGCCTCCGCGAATCGCGTCGTAGAGCGCGCGCGCCTCCACCCCGTTTGCGGCGGCGAGCGAAAAGCCTTCGGCGATGACCGTGAAGGCCGATGCTACGATCATGTTGTTCACGAGCTTGGCTATGCCGCCTGCGCCGACCTCTCCGACCCGCACCACCGAGCCTCCGATGGCCGAAAGGTAGGGCAGGCAGCGCTCGAAGGTCGCCTGCGCCGCCCCCACCATGATCGCGAGGCTCGCGCTCTTCGCGCCCGCCTCGCCTCCGCTCACCGGCGCGTCGGCAAACTCGATACCGCGCTCCGCGAGCTTGGCCGCTAGGCGGCGGGAGACCGAGGGCAGGCTCGTGCTCAGGTCGATGACGAGCGAGCCCGGTTTGAGGTTTGAGGAGAATCCCACGCTCCCGAGGACTACCTCCTCGACGATCGCCGCCGAGGGCAGCGAGAGACAGATCACCGAACAACCGGCGGCAAGCTCGCCGATCCCGCTCGCGCGGGAGACTCGCTTCAGCCCCTGGAGGCGGCCCTCTTGGGTGTCATAACCCAAGACCGAAAAGCCCTTGGCCAGATTCTCCGCCATCGGTTGTCCCATGATGCCCAGCCCAATGAAACCGATTCTTTCCGCCATCCTTCCTCCAATCGCACGGCGCACAGCATACCACTCACGCCGCCTGCGGCGCAATGCGAGCGGGAAGCCGAACCCCTTGCCCTTGCGAGCGGCCCAGGTGCAGAATGGGACGGCCCTGCAGGGCGTCCAAAGGCGGCGGCAGGGCTCCAGGCTCGCCCGAGGGCCGAGCAGCAGGGAGGTTGCCGCGATGAGATTCGAAAAGAGAAGCCTTTGCACGATGAACATGCCCTACGCCCTTGGCAGGCTCGAACTCGACGGGGAGCAATGCGTCGTGGGCGCGACGGAGGATCACGGGCAGGTCATGGTGATGCGTCCGCCCTTCCGAGATGCGAGCGAGCTGGTACCGGGGCCGGGGGGCTGCATGGCCCTGCTCGCCGATCGAGAGCGTCCGGGGACGCTCTATGCGGTCATGGGATGCTTCCTGGGCTACAAGTTCCAGGAGGGGGGAGTCTACCGGATCCGACGAGAATCGGACGGCGTGTTCCGTGCGGTCAAGATTCTCGATCTGCCCTTCGCGCATCGAATTGAGCTCGTCGAGCGCCCGACCGGACGCTATCTCATCGCGGCGGCTCTCGCTGCTGACAAGAGCGATCCAACGGACTGGTCGAAGCCCGGAGCGCTCTACGCGGCGCCCGTCCCCCACGGCGACCTGGACTCCCGTGCGCAGTGGAGGCTTACCCCCATCCTCGAGGGGGTTCACAAGAATCACGGGCTCCTCGTCACCCCCTTTCAGGGACGCCGCTCCGTGCTCCTGTCGGGGAGCGAAGGGCTCTTCGCCCTCGACCTCGACTCATCGGGCGAGGGTTGGCCCTCACGGCGGGTATTGGAGCGCGAGATCAGCGAGATGGCGGTCTTTGATTTCGACGGCGACGGAAAGGACGAGCTCGTTACCATCGAGCCCTTCCACGGAAACGCCTTGCACGTCTATCGGGAGGGCGCGAGGGGCTGGGAAAGCGTTTGGGAGGCGGAGCTCGCCTACGGTCACTGCCTCTGGGCAGGCGAGATCATGGGCCGACGAAGCCTCTTGGTTAGCAACCGCTCCGGCAGCCGCGATCTCATCCTCTATCAATTCACGGGCATCGAAGCGCAGCGCGGCTCCTCCCCATTTCCTGCTCCCGCGCGAGTCGTGGTCGACGCCGGCGCGGGCTCGGCCAACATGCTCGTCCTGCGCTCGGCGGGAGTCGAGCATATCTTTGCGACGAATCAGGGAGGCAGCGAGATCGCGGTCTACACCGTCATCCCGTGAAGAGCCCCCGCGGGCCTTGCGAGCCTAGCTTCGGGGCTGGGACTTGGGCAGAGCCCGTAGGGCCCCGACGGAGATTCCGCCGTCCACGAGCAGGGTCTGTCCCGTGATGTAGCGGCTCTCTTCGGAGGCGAGAAAGACGACCGCAGCGTCCAGGTCTCCGGGCGCTCCCGGTCGGCCCAGGGGAATGCGCTCCGACAAGTACGACACCCAACTGGAGTCCTCGTACATCACGGCATTCTGCGCGGTTTTGAACCAGCCGGGGGCAAGACAGTTGACGGTGATCCCGTACTCCCCCCAGTCGTGGGCAAGGCTCATGGTGAGCTGCTTGATCCCGCCGCGGCTTGCCCCGTAGGGGCCGAGGCCGGAGTAGCCCGCCACGCTCGTTTCGGAGCCGATGTTGATGATGCGTCCGTAGCGGGCTTCCACCATGAATCGGGCGATCGCTTGGGCGACGAAGAAGCTCCCGCGGAGATTGGTCTCGAGGATGAGATTCCAATCCTCCCAGGTGACCTCCAGGGCGCGCTTTCGCACGTTGCAGCCCGCATTGTTCACGAGGATGTCGATCCGTCCAAACGCCGCCTGAGCTGCGGCAGCCATGCGCTGGATGCTGTCGTGGTCGCGCACGTCGAGGGCGAGCGGCGCGACCCTCCTTCCGATTCCCTCTATCTCCCGAGTGAAGTCGGCGAGGGCCTCGATCTTTCTGCTCGTGATGATCAGATCGGCCCCGGCGCGCGCCAGGGCGCGCCCGAAATACTGACCGAGCCCCCGGCTCGCGCCGGTTATGAGCGCAACCCTTCCGCCAAGATCGAAGAGGCGCTTTTCCATGGGTATGCTCCCTCCCTGCAGGCGGCCCGCGCGCCGGAGGCGCGCAGATCGCTCGGCGTCACGGCTCCAGGATGACCTTCATCAGGCCAGGCTCCTGCTTGTAGAGGCGATCGAACCAGGCGGCACCTTCCGCGAGCGGCGCGCGGGCGCTGATCATGGGGTCGAGATGGATCTTTCCGCGCTCGATGAGCTCAAGGCACGCGGGATACTCGCCGTTGGAGGCGCAGGAGCCGAGAAGGGCGATCTGGCGCGAGACGACTGCCTGGAGGGGAATCTCCACCTTTGGAGAGACGTTGCCAACCAGGACCACCCTTCCTCCCTTGCGCACCGAGTCGATGGCGGTCTTGATCGAGGGGGTCGCCCCCACGGCCTCCAGGGCGAGGTCGGCGCCGCGGCCCTCGGTCCGAGCGAGGAGCTCCTCCATGAACCCCGGCTCCCGCGGATCGAGGCCGTGGTCAGCCCCTTGCTCATTTGCGCGGCGGAGCTTGTCCTTGTCGAGGTCGACGGCGATGATCGTTCCGCAGCCGGCCGCGCGCAGCACTTGGACGATGAGAAGCCCGATCATTCCGGCGCCGACGACGACTGCGCTCTCGCTCACCTCTGGGCGGGCGAGGCGCACTCCATGGAAGGCAACCGAGAGCGGCTCGGTCATGGCGGCATGGACGAAGGAGACCTTCGGCGGGATCCGATAGAGAATGCGGGCGGGCACGGCGACGAGCTGAGCGAAAGCGCCGTCGCAGTGGTAGTCGGGGATCGCCACCCCGAGGACTCGCCGTCGGTCGCAGAGGTTGATCTCGCCCCGATGGCAGTGCCAGCAGTCGCCGCAGGAGATCGTGGAGTCGAAGGTAACCCGATCGCCGAGCGCCCAGCCGGAGACCGCGCTCCCGAGCTGCACGATCACCCCTGCGGCCTCATGCCCCATAATGAGGGGGGGGAGCCGCCTACCCGTGGAGCCGTCCATCCCGTGGATATCGCTCCCGCAGATCCCGCAGGCCTTGACCTCGATGAGCACCTCGTCGTCGCCCGGCTTCGGCTCAGGGACCTCCCCGTAAACGAGCTTTCCATATTCTTTCAGTGTGAGTGCTTTCATACGGCCCCATTATACCAGCCAATCCCAAGCGCTGCAGCACCTTGCCGCGAAACGAGGGAGACTCGCCGCGCGGGAGAGGGCGGTTTGCGCCCCGCGCCGGGCATGGGCTATACTCTTGCACAGACGCGCCGCATGTGCGGGGTACCTTCGCGGGACGGGGGACAACCGTGACGATCAGACTCAAGCTCTTTCTGCTTATAGCGCTTCTGATTGCAGGCTTCATCGTGGCCGCGGGAATCTATACGGCGGTTCGGGCTCCCATAGCGGAGATCCGGAGCGAGGAGCAGCGGCTGACCGATCTGAGGGAGGCCCTCCGCAGCGAGGTCATCGCCGTAGACGCCCTTGCCGCGAGTCGCTATCAGGCGCAGCTCGCCCCCTTGCGCGAATCCTTTCAGGCGACGCAGAGCGCCTTTGCCGCCGTGTCGCATCTCAGACTGCTGCCGAGGATGAACGCGAGCATTGCGGAATCCCTGGAGACCATCGGGCGCCTGCAGCAGGTCATCGGCGGGAACACCTCCGATTTCAACACCAGCGTCGCAGCGGTCGCTCGGGATGCCTCACTGATGTACCACACGGGCCAGTCCGACGAGTCCTCGGGGGTCTTTCACGGCATCTTCGATCTCTCCACGGCGGCCTTCGCCTCCGCCACGGACCGAGGGCTCGGCACCCGAACCCTCGCCGATATCGGCAACCTTCTCTCCCGCATCGAAGCCCTGCGTTCGACCCTCCTCTCCTCGGCTCAGGTCATCGATGCCCAGTACGCGCGGATCCAGGAAGAGATCGGGAAGGTGGCCGCGCGCAGCGCCGGGGTCGCCCTTGGAATTGTGATCCTGCTCGTGGCCCTCACGCTCTTCGTGGCGCTCCTCCTCTCAAACCGGATCGTGCGCTCGGTGCGCTCGATCGAAAGCAGCGTGGCCGGCATGAGCGAGGGCGATCTCACCCGAAGCTTTTCCGTGGAGAGCCGCGACGAGA
>DAHVAK010000277.1 GCA_027314665.1 Spirochaetales bacterium | reverse complement strand
CGCAGCCTGGTTCCCGTCTTCTGCGGCGCCTCCCTGCGCAACATGGGAGTCCAGCCCCTTCTCGACGCGGTCGTGGACTACCTTCCCGCCCCCCAGGAGCTTCCTCCCGTCGCCGGCCACCTTGCCAAAAACGAGGAGCCGGTGACGGTAGAGCGCGCGAAGGAGGGTCCACCCCTTGCCCTGGTCTTCAAGATTCAGAACGACCGCGAGGCGGGCCCCATGTGCTACCTGCGGGTCTACTCCGGGACGATCCAGAAGGGAAGCGTCATCTACAACGTCAGCAAGAAGAAGCGGGAGAGGATCAACCGCCTTCTGCGCATGAACTCCAACCGCTACGAGACGATCGAAGAGGCCTCCGCCGGGGAGATCGCGGTCGCCATCGGCTTCAAGGTCGCCCAGACTGGGGACACGATCGGAAGCGAGGGCCACCAGATCCTGCTCGAGCGCATGAGCTTTCCCGAGCCGGTCATCTCCGTGGCGATCGAGCCGAAGACCCTCTCCGACCGCGACCGGCTCAAGGAGACCCTGACCCTCCTCGCCCAGGAGGACCCGACCTTCTCCTTTCGGGAGGATGAGGAGACCGCCCAGCTGATCATCTCGGGGATGGGCGAGCTGCACCTCGACGTCCTCGTCACCCGATTGATCAAGGACTTCAAGGTCGAGGCCAACATCGGCAAGCCGCAGGTCACCTACCGCGAGTCGATTTCGAAAAGCGTCACCCACAGCGAGCGCTATCACCGCGTCCTTGCGGGAAAGGACAACGAGGCGGAGCTCACCCTGCGGGTGGAGCCCCTCGAGCGGGGAAGCGGGAACCGCTTCACGAGCAAGCTTCCCGAGGGGGCGCTTCCGCCGGAGTTTCTGGAGGCGGTCTCGCGGGGAGTCGGAAGCGCCTTTTCCTCGGGCAGCCTCCTCGGTTACCCCTGCATCGACATCGGCGCGACGCTCGTCGACGCGGTCTACAACCAGACGACATCCACCCTCGTCGCCTTCGAGGCGGCCGCCTCCCTCGGCTTCGATGCGGCCTGCCGGAAGGCGGACCCGGTGCTTCTGGAGCCGATCATGCAGGTCGACGTGATGTGTCCCAAGGAGTTCGTCGGTGAGGTGATGAGTCACCTCACCTCGCGCGGCGGGATCATCAGCAGCCTGGAGAGCCGCCCGAGCATCGAGCACATCAAGGCGAACGCTCCCCTCGCGAAGATGTTCGGCTACTCGACGTCGCTGCGCAGCATCACCCAAGGGCGGGGGACGTTCGCCATGGAGTTTTCCCATTTCGCCAAGAAGGAAGAGAACTCCCGCAGGACGCCCTGAGGCGCCCGAAGGCCGCCCTGCCCTCTTTTTGATTGACAACTCAAACTTGCGGAGCGTATAGTGACCTATCCCCATCACGTCAGCAAGGAGTAGCTATGGGCTTCACCACCGATGCTATTCGAAACCTAGCTGTTGCTGGTCATGGCGGCACCGGGAAGACCACGCTCGTCGAACAGATTCTCTTCACCGGCGGCGTCATCCCGCGGGCCGAAACCGTCGCCTCGGGAAAGACCGTCAGCGACTGCACCGAAGAGGAAATCGAACGGAAAATCTCGATCCACACCGCTCTCTCTCACCTCTCGTGGCAAGACCGCGAGATCAACCTTCTCGACACCCCGGGCTCCGGCGACTTCGTCGGAGAGGTCGTGGCCGGACTGCGGGCCGCCGAGTGCGCGCTGCTGCTCGTGGCGGCGAAGCCGGGCGTGCAGATTGAAACGATCAAGCTTTGGCGCCGTCTCAAAGAGCGGGCGATGCCGCGCATGGTCTTCCTCAACAAGCTCGATCGGGAGCACGTGAGCCTCGAGGAGGCGATCGCCGACCTAAAGGGGAAGTTCGATCTGCCCTTCGTGCCGATCACCATTCCCATCGGCAGCGGCCCCGATTACCGCGGAGTCATCAGCCTCATTGAGCAGAAGGCCTATTTGGTGCCGGAGCCGGGAGCGAAGGAGAGCCCGAGCGAGATCCCTGCTGAGCTCAAGGCCGAGGTCGACAAGCAGCGGGCCGCCCTCATCGAGGCGGCTGCGGAGGGGGACGACACCCTGATGGAAAAGTTCTTCGACGCCGGGACCCTAAGCGAGGCGGAGGTGCGCACCGGGCTTCTCGAAGGGCTTGCGGCGGGGAGGCTCTGCCCGCTCCTGTGCGGCTCGGCGGAGCGCTGCAGCGGGGTGACGCCCCTGCTGAACTTCATCGCCTTCGCCGCTCCCTCCCCCCAAGGGGGCGAGGAGAGCCTCGAAGTCACCAATGGCCAGGCGGCGAGCGCGAAGATCGATGCGACCGGCCCGGTTTCCGGCTTCGTCTTCAAGACCTCGATCGACCAGTTCTCGGGTCGGCTTTCCTTTATCAAGGTGGTAACCGGAGTCATGAAGGCGGAGACGGAGCTCTTCAATTCCCGCGAGCAGCACAAGGAGAAGGTGAACAAGCTCTACAAGCTGCAGGGCAAGAAGCTCGAGGAGGTCCACGAGCTCGCGGCGGGGGACATCGGCGTCCTCACCAAGCTTGAGTCGATCCGAACCAACGACACCCTGTGCGCCGCCGACCACCATGTCCGCTACCGCCCGCTCCTGCTGCCTCACCCCGTCCACTCGGTGACGGTTTCGGCCAAGAGCAAGAAGGAAGAGGACAAGCTCAACGAGTTCCTTCACAAGGTCGTGGAGGAGGACCTGACCTTTACGGTGGGATTCAACAGCGAGACCAAGGAGTCAGTGATCTCGGGGATGGGCGAGCTGCACATCAACATGATCCTCGACAAGATTCGAAGCTCCCAGAAAATCGAGATGGAGACCCACATCCCGCACGTCGCCTACCGCGAGACCATCACCAAGCCCGCCGACGCTGAGTACACCCACAAGAAACAGTCCGGCGGCCACGGACAGTACGGAAAGGTCGTCATCCAGGTGAAGCCGCTTCCCCGCGGCGAGCACTATCACTTTGAGAACGGGATCCGCGGGATGGCGGTCTCGAAGGGCTACATTCCGGGCATTGAAAAGGGCTTGCACGACGCGATGGAGTCGGGAGTTCTCGCCGGATACCCGGTCGCGGGGGTCAGCGTGACCCTCGTCGACGGGAAGGAGCATCCGGTTGACTCCTCGGAAATGTCCTTCCGGCTCGCGGCGAAGGGAGCGCTGCGCGCAGCGATGGAAGAGGCGGGGCCGGTCCTGCTCGAGCCGATCATGAACCTCCACGTCTATGCCAACGAGGAGCACGTCGGGGACATCCTCTCCGACTTGAGCTCGCGGCGGGGCAAGGTCCTCGGCCAGAACCCCCTAGGCGGAGGGATCCAGGAGATCGACGCCCAGGTTCCGCAGGCGGAGCTCCTGCGCTACTCGATCGACCTTCGCTCCATCACCTCGGGGACCGCCTCCTTCGACGTGGACTTCGATCACTACAGCCCGATCTCCGGAAAGATCGCGGACAACGTCATCAGCGAGGCAAAGGCGATTCGCGAGGCGCAGAGGGTGGAGTAGGCCCCTCTCGCGCCGCTATCGGCTGCGCAGGGGAGCGTAGGGAACGCCCTCGACCACGCACTTGTAGGCGGGCCGGATGATGCGGTTGCCGATGAAGATTTCTTCGATTCGGTGCGCGCTCCAGCCCGCTATTCGGGAGATCGCAAAAAGGGGGGTGAAAAGCTCCTGCGGGATGTTGAGCATCTTGTAGACGAAGCCGGAGAAGAAGTCGACGTTGGGCGCGATCACTTTCGACGACTTCTTCACCGACTCGAAGAGCTTCGGCGCGATCCGCTCGATCAAGAGATAGAGATTCATCTCGTCGCTCATTTTCTTCTCGGCGGCAAGCGCGATCGCCTTCTCCTTGAGAAGAATCGCCCGCGGGTCGGAGAGGGTGTAGACCGCGTGCCCCATCCCGTAGACGAGGCCCGCCTTGTCGAAGACCTGCTTGTTGAGGATCTTCTCGAGGTAGCCGCCCACCTCGCTCTCGCTCGACCAGTCCTTCACGTTCGCCTTGATGTCGTCCATCATCTCCATGACCTTGATGTTGGCCCCTCCGTGGCGCGCCCCTTTCAGCGAGCCGACCGCGGCCGCTATCGCGGAGTAGGTGTCGGTGGACGACGAGGAGACGACGTGGACGGTGAAGGCCGAATTGTTGCCGCCGCCGTGCTCGGCGTGCAGGACAAGGCAGAGATCGAGGAGCTCGGCCTCGAGGGCGGTGTAGGCGCTGTCCTGCCGGATCATATAGAGGAAGTTCTCCGCGGTGGAGAGCTGCTCCTTGGGGGCATGGATGACGAGGCTCTCCTTGTCGATGTAGTGGCGCTTCGCCTGGTAGCTGTAGGCGGTCATCGTCGGAAGGAGCGCGATGAGGTTCAGGCACTGCAGGAGGATGTTCGCCATCCTGTAGTCCTCGGGATTTGGATCGTAGGCGTAGTAGGCGAGGACGCTCCGGGCGAGCTTGTTCATGATGTTGGGGCTCGGCGCCTTCAGGATCATGTCCTCGGTGAAGTTCTCCGGCAGCCGACGTCGCCTCCCGAGGAAGTCGGTGAGCTCGGCGAGCGCCCCTGCGGTGGGAAGCTCGCCGAAGAGCAGAAGGTAGCAGACCTCCTCGAAGCCAGGGCGCTTTTCCGCCTGGAAGCCTGCGACGATATCCTCTACATCGATCCCGCGGTAGCGCAGGCGCCCGGCGACCGGAACGGTCTCGCCCTCGTCGATGATGTAGCCGTGCACGTCCCCTATCTCGGTAAGCCCCACGAGGACTCCGGTTCCGTCGGCGTTCCGAAGCCCTCGCTTCACATTGAAGCGCTCGAAGAGCTCCGGATCGATCCTGTTGTTCTCCAGCGCGACCGAAACGTATCGGTCGAGAAAATACCTGTCCGCCTCTTTCATACGCTACACATCCCTGCGAACGAAATACACCTCGCGAATGAGGTGGCTGTCTTTCCGCCCTTTGCGCTCGAAGCTCGTTTCCGGCCTCCACCCCTGGCTCTGCGCATAGCCGTCGTAGCGGTTTGCGAGAAGCGGCTCGGCGCCGAGCACCGCGAGGATCTGCTCGGCGTAGTCGTCCCAGTCGGTGACCACGCAGAGGTAGCCCCCGCGCTTCAGCTTCTCGGCCACGAGCCGGACAAATGGGGGTTGGATAAGCCGTCGCTTGTGATGGCGATTCTTGGGCCACGGATCGGGAAAGAAGATGTGGACTCCGGCGAGGCTGCCGTCCGGAATCATCGCCCGAAGGACCTCGCAGGCATCGTGGACGATGATCCGCACGTTGCACAGCTCGCGGCGCTTGATCTCGGAGAGGAGCTTGCCCACCCCCGCCTCGAAGACCTCCACCCCGAGAAATCCCTGACTCGACCGATCGGCGGCGATCTGGGCGGTCGCATCCCCCATCCCGAATCCGATCTCGAGGATTACCTCTCGGTGGTCGGGAAAGAGCTGCGCGAGATCGAGCCTCTCTTCGGAGAAGGGAATGCAGTAGCTCCCGCGAAGGGTCGTGAGCGAGCGGCGCTGCAGGGAGGTCATCCTTCCCCGGCGCAGCACATAGCTTCGGATCTCCCGATTCATCCCGGCCATAGTACGAAAAAACGGGGCCCTTGTCCAAGGGGAGCGGCGGGCGAGAGGGCTACAGGAGGGCCGAAAGCCGCTCGCGGAGGAACTCGGACTTGTCGGCAAGCCCGATCGAACCGGTCTTCATCACGAGGACGTTGGGTCGCGTGGGCAGAAGCCTCACGCTGCCTCCGCTCTCCTGGATCAAGCGAACGACCTTGTCGGCGGAAAGTCGGGATACCTTCGCGACCTCGATTTCTACGACCCCGTTCTTCTCCTTAAGCGCAGAGATCGAGAGCTTCTTACAGATGATGCGGATTTCGGCGAGCGAGAGCAGACTCATCACGTGCTCGGGCAGCGGACCGAAGCGATCCTCGAGCTCGAAGTGAACCTGGGCCAGCTCCTCTTCGGTGGTGATCGAGGCGATCTTCTTGTAGACCTCCATCTTCTCGACCTGTTCGGCGATGTAGGTGTCCGGGATGTAGCCGGAGTACTCGAGCTCGAGGTAGACCTCCGGAGGCCCCTCCCCCTTCTGGTTGGAGAGCTCCGCTACCGCATCGTCGAGTATCCGCAGGTACATGTCGAAGCCGACCGAAAGGATGTCGCCGTGCTGCTCGCGTCCCAGGAGATTTCCCGCGCCCCGCACCTCGAGATCTTTCAGCGCGATCTTGAAACCGGAGCCGAGCTCGGTATAGTCGGAGATGATCGAGAGCCTCTTCATCGCGAGCTCGGACAGGGCGCGCTCCTCGGGGTAGAGGAGGTAGGCGTAGGCCACCCGATTCGAGCGCCCCACTCTCCCGCGAAGCTGGTAGAGCTGGGAGATCCCGTACATGTCGGCCCGATCGATGAGAATGGTGTTGACGTTCGGGATGTCGATCCCGTTTTCGATGATCGTGGTCGCGACCAGGACCTGAAAGGTCCCGTGGATGAAGCGGTGCATGATCTCCTCGAGGTCATGCGAGCCGAGCTGGCCGTGGGCGGTCTCGACGAGCACCTCCGGCATGAGGTTCTGGATGAAGCTCTTCACGTGGGCGAGGGTTTCCACCCGGTTGTGCAGGTAGAACACCTGCCCTCCCCGCTCGATCTCGCGCCGGATGGCCTCTGTGACGACGCTCTCGTCGTAGGCTCGGATAAAGGTCTCGATAGGGCGGCGATTGCTCGGCGGGGTTGCAAGGAGCGACATGTCCCGGATCTTCAAGAGGGACATATGGAGGGTCCGGGGGATCGGGGTGGCCGAAAGGGTCAGGCTGTCGACGTTGGTCTTCAGCTCCTTCAACCGCTCCTTGTCCCTCACCCCGAAGCGCTGCTCCTCGTCCACTACAATTAGCCCGAGATTCTTGAAGTGAACGTCCTTCTGAAGGATTCGATGGGTTCCGATGAGGAGGTCGATCTCGCCGGAGGCTACCTCCTTGATGATGCGGGTCTGCTCGCTGTGGGGGACGAAGCGGGAGAGCATGGCGATCCGCACTGGATAGTGGGCGAAGCGCTCGCTTGCGGTCTCGAAATGCTGCTCCGCGAGGATGGTCGTCGGAGCGAGAAAGGCGACCTGCTTTCCCTCGATCGCCGCCTTGAAAACCGCGCGCAGGGCTACCTCGGTCTTGCCGAATCCGACGTCGCCGCAGATGAGGCGGTCCATCGGGCGCGACGACTCCATGTCGGCCTTCACCTCTTCGACGCAGCGCAGCTGATCCTCGGTCTCCTCGTAGGGGAACTCCGCCTCGAACTGCAGCTGCCAGTCGGTGTCGCGCGGAAAGGCGTAGCCCTGAAGGGTTTTTCGCTTGGCGTACAGCTCGACCAGGCGGTGCGCGAGGTCCTCCACCGATTTACGGACCCGCTCTTTGCGCGCCTCCCACGACTTTCCCCCAAGGTGATCAAGATGCGGCTCGTGCCCCTCCTGACCGATGTAGCGCTGGATGAGATTGACCTGCTCGATTGGGGTGAAGATCGTCTCCTCACCCGCGTATTCGAGCTGGATATAGTCGCGCTCGGTGCCCGCGGCCTTGATGCGCTCGATCCCGCGAAACCTCCCGATGCCGTAGTTGACGTGGACCACGAAGTCCCCGGGGCTGAGCTCCACGAAGGTATCGATGGCCTGGCTCTTTGCCTTCTTGACCGATGCCGGGATTCTCCGCCGCCGCCCGAAGATCTCGTTCTCCTGGATGACCATCACCTTCAGGTCCGGCAGGGAGAAGCCCGCCGATACGCTCTCCGGGACGATCTCCACCGGGAAGTCCTTCAGGAGATAGCCGATGCGCTGCCCTTGAGACTCCGACTCGGAGAAGACGTAGATCGCGTAGCCGGCGTCGATGAGGTTGCGCAGCTCGTCTTTGAGAAAGTTGACGTTGCCGAAGAAGGAGCGCGGGGGCGCGCAGGGGATCGAGATGCGGTCGGGCGCATCCTGCGTTCGGATCGAGGGGAAGATGATGCGGCGAGGGTGGCCGTCAGAGACTTCGAGAAAGGAATGGAGGATCTCCGCCGGGAGAGGCAAGAGCGAATTGGCCCCTCCGGCGGCAACGTAGAGGTCGGTGTACTCCTTGCGCAGCACGTCGCTTCCGGTCTGAAGCCGCTCGTGCTCCACGTAGTAGAGGGTCGAATCGGCGGACAGAAACTCGCTCAAGGTCCCCGGCCGCTCGAAGCTCGCGGTGAAGTAGAGCTCTTCGTTGTCGCAGCTGCGGCGCTCCCGGAGCTCTTCGAGCAGCCCTTCGACCCGCTCCGTAGGCGCGGGGTTTTCGCTGCCTCGGTCCTGCCGCCGAGCGGCGGGGGTGCGGCTCGCTTCCTTCGCTGCGCTGGCCAACCTATCGGCGAGGTAGACCTCGAGCCGCTCAATGCGCTCGTCGCTCCAGAGGATCTCCCGCACGGGATAGATCGTGATCGCCTCCGCCGCTCCGGTGGAGGACTGGGAGAGGGGATCGAAATAGCGGATCTCCTCCACCGCGTCGAAGTTGAAGACGATCCGAATCGCTTCTTCGGACGTCGGGGGATAGAGGTCGAGCACCTCGCCGCGCAGCGCGAACTCCCCGCTCACGGTCGCCTTAGGCACCCGCAGGTAGCCGAAGCTCTGGAGCTGCTCCTGCAAGACCATGGGGTCGAAGGTGTCGCCCTTTGCGAGATGGACCACGCGGTCCTTCAGGAAATCGGCGGGCGGCACGGGGGTGAGAAAGCCGCGGAGCGAGGTTACGAGCAGGAGCCGCTCGCCGCCGAGGAGCCGCATCAGGTTGGTCATCCGCTCGCCGTAGACCTGAGCCTGCGGCGAGATCGCGCGGTAGGGCGCCGTTCCCCACCAGGGAAAGAGGGTCACGTTCGGTAGGAAAAGCGAAAGGTCGCGTTGGAGAGCCTCCGCCTCCTGCTCGGTGGGCACCACGACGAGCGAGGTGGCCTTGGTGTATCGCTCGAGCTCCGCGAGAAGGAGCGGAAGGAAGAGTCCGGTGGGGCCTTCGATCTCGAGGGGGAAGCGGTGCCTTGCGAGCCGCTCGGCGATAGCCTTCATCGGCTTGTACGCCCGCAGGCGTTCGCTGATTTTATTTTGGAATAATGTTATCATGCGGATTACCGAAGATAGATACGGAAAATCGGAGAGCCGCCTTGAAGAGAATACTGCTTATCGCGCTCTGCCTTGCCGCTTGGGCGATCGAGGCGCCCCTCGTTTTCGCCGCTCCGCAGGGAATTAGTCTAACCATCCGTTTCTACAATCAGCAGATCGTCTACGCCGACAGCAAGATACCCGTCAAGGTGGAGATCACAAACGACTCGCCGCAAACCTACACCTTCAAGCTGGCCGATCGAAGGGTCTTTAACCTGGATTTTGACGTTCGCACGCTCACCAACGTGCGGGTCGATCACGCGAGCCAATTTACCATACAGCGAAGCTCGAATCAACCCGTCTTCTTCCATAATGTCAGCATCGGCCCCGGCGAGCAGTTCGCCTTCATCGAGGATCTCTCCGACTACGTGAAGCTCATCAACCCCGGGGTCTACGTGGTGCAGGCTCTCTTCTATCCGGAGCTGTTCACCGGCACGATCGCCGATGCGAACGTCATCACCTCAAACCGGCTCACCCTCGACGTCAACCCCGGCTCGCTCTCTTCCCTGAAGGCCGTTATAAGCCAGGAAACCGGACGGATCCTTACGGAGGAGGCCCTTCCGCCCGACGAGGTCATCGCCTACATGCTTCACGCCCGCCAGAAGAGCGAATGGAACAAGTTTTTTCTCTATATCGACGTGAAGAATCTCATGCTCCAGCAGCCCGAGATCCAGCGCAGATACGTGCGGGCTTCCGACCAGGAGCAGCGGAACATGGTGGCGCAGTTCCGCAAGGAGCTTGAGCAGCAGACGACCGACTACGACATCCTCATGATCCCGAGCGACTTCACGGTGCAGAAGACGGAGTACACCCCGACCGAAGCAACCGTCGAGGTGCTCGAGAAATTCGCCTACCCCAACTACACGGAGCTCAGGCAATACACCTATTACCTGCATCGCCCCGACAAGGTATGGCTGTTGTATAATTACTCCGTGAAGAACCTGGGGACGCAATGAAGCTGCTGCTCATCACCGAAAAGGACGACCTTCGAAGCACGCTCCTTTTCCACCTGAAGCCGGTCGGCTTCGAAGTGGTTCACTACATGAGCCCGCTCAAGGCGATGGACAACATCGATGAGGTCGACCCCGAGGTCGTCGTCTTCAGCGCGGTCGACTTCCCGCGGCACTGGAAGCCCTTCGTCAAGCTCCTGCGCGAGCGAAAGACTCGGGAGGAGAGCGTCTGCATCCTGCTCACCGGGGACTCCTTCTCCTTCGAAGAGGCGGCAAAGGCCCTTCACCTCGGAGTCAACGGCATCGTCGCGGAAAACCTCGCCGATCCCCCCATCCTCCACAACCTCGAGGAGATTCTCGTGCGCTACGGGATGGTCAAGGAGGGTCGGGAGACCCGACGCTACGTCCCTCGGGAGTATGACGAGCTTGAGTTCATCCTCACCCTCCCCGAGACCCTTCAGCTCGTCACCGGAAGCCTCCTGGATGTTTCGCAGACCGGCGCTTGCTTCTACCCCGACCTGCCGGGGCTTACCACGGGCCTCGTGAAGGGGGTGGAGCTTCCCTCCTGCTCCCTGAAGGTCGGCGATCGCATCCTTTCCCTGGGAAGCCGAGTCCTTCGCAACAAGGATTCCCTCGCCCTGCAGTTCTTCCGGATGGATCAGGAGGATGCCCTGGTTCTGCGGGACTACCTCAACAATCGCTCCCGCCGGGCCCTCGAGCGCCTAAAGCGCTCGCGCGAGCTCGTGTAAGACGACGACTGCCTCCGTTCAGTCGCCGCGCGGCTGACTGTGCCCCTACCCCGCAGGCGATCCCGACGGCCGGGAGCGAGTGCACCCTGCGCTCGCTTGCCCAGTTGACAGAGCGCTCGAGTTTCGCTATTCTCTTTGCCGTTACGACGATCCCCTGTAGCTCAGTCGGTAGAGC
>DAHVAK010000275.1 GCA_027314665.1 Spirochaetales bacterium | reverse complement strand
GGCGAGGGCCTCTTCCACCATCAAATCGAGCTCGGAAGGCCCGAGCGAACGAGCCGAGGAGGTGCGGATGCGCTGGAGGAGACGGCGCGCGGCGGGGACGATTGCATAGAAGGGCCTGCGCTCCTCTTGCCACCGGCCGACCTCGTCGCGCATGGCCGACTCGAGCCCATCCCGCTTTCGATTGGCGACGGCGTGCTCGAGCCGCGCCTCGAGGACCGAATCCGCATCGGCGTAGCGGCCTTGGAGCACCGGGGCGACAAGCCGCTGCGTGAGCCCCGGAACGATCGAGCTGTCGAGCTGCCGGTAGAGCGCGCCCACCTCTTCGGCACGCCCGGCCGCATCCACCCCCTTCGGGGCGTACAGCAGGGTATGATACTCACCTGCCTGCCCGGAGGCTTCCCGTTCGGCCTCCTCGAGCAACTCCTCCCCTCCGACTGACTCGACGGGGGCCAGCGCCAGCCACTCGCGCGAGTCTCGCCCCCGCAGGATCCAGAGCCTCCCTCGGCAGGAGTCCCCCGGGGCGCCTTCGCCTGCCGCGGCAAGACGCGAGGGCGGAGCGCCGCAGCGCAGGAGTGCAATCCGGAATCGCTCCGTCCCGGCGAGGTCTGAGCCCTCCGGAAGCTCGCCGCCTCCGATCGCGGCGCGTAGGGCTGCGAGGGTTCGGGACTCCGCGTTGCGCCACAGCCTCTCTCGCAGGGCATGGAGGACCTCCTGGAGCCGCGTCGGGCTGACGGGCTTCGGCAGGTAGTCGACGACCCCGGTGTTCAGGGCCCTTCGGGCGTACTCGAACTCCTGGTAGCCGCTCACAATGACCGCGGGAATCTCCGGCGTGATTTCCTTGAGCTTCACAACGAAATCGAGCCCGTCCATCCCCGCCATCTTCACGTCCGTGATGACAAGATCGAGCCTCGTGCGTCGCACCGTCTCAAGAGCCTCGAGCCCGTTGCCGGCGGTCGCGACCACGGCGAACTCGGGGCACTTGCGCTCGATGAGAGCACGTAGGTAGCGAAGTGCGGCCGGTTCATCCTCGACGAGCAGAACCGCGAACATCGGCGCTCCCCCTATCCGATCGAGCGAAGGCCCCGCCGATGACGACGCGCGCCCCGCCGCCGGGCATGTTCTCCATTCGCCACACGAACTCGCCTCCATAGAATAGGTGCAGCCGGGTGTAGGTATTCAACAACCCCAGCCCGCCGATCTTCATCCCCGGCTCCTCCTCCCCGTTGTTCGGTCGCGCGGCGATGGCGGTCATCTGCAAGTGGAGTCGATCGAGGAGCTCGTCATCGAAGCCCTGACCGTTATCCCGCAGCTCGACCATCCATTCATTGCCTGTGCGAAAGCCGCGGATCGCAATCTGCATCGGCTTCGGAAGGTCGCGGTAGGCGTGATTGATGGAGTTCTCGACGATCTGCTGGAGCACGATCTTCGGCATCGCGATCTGGAGGATCTCCGGGTCCACCTCGATTGTGAAGCTCAGTTGCTCCTCGAAGCGCATCTTCATGAGAAAGAGGTAGGTCCGCACGTGATCGAGCTCCTCGGCGAGGGTCGAGAAGCGATCGGCGGTCGAGGTCGAGTAACGGAGCATCGCGGCAATCGCGTCGCACATCTCGCCGATCTCCTCGTCGCCGAGCTCGAGACCCTTGCTCGCGATGACGGTGAGGATGTTGTAGAGGAAGTGCGGATTGACCTGCGCCTGCAGCGAGTCGAGCCGAGCCTGCAGCCACAGGGTGTGGGACTTGAGCTCGCGCTTGATCGCTTCGTCCAGACGCGCCTTCAGGCGCTGGAAGGACTGGTCGAGCGCGGCCACCTCGTCATTCTCGTGCTCCAGGGCGTCCTGACCGGGAAGATCGGAAAGCTCGGTATCCTCCATCCTTCGGCGCATGACCCGTAGAGGCTTGGTGAGCTGCGCCGACGCGATCCAGTTGTACAGAATCGAGACTAGGATGATGAGGAAGCCTACCCCCGCCGTCGCCCCGCCGACGAAGCCCAGCGGCCGCAGCAGGGCTTCGCGGCTAAGGACGAGGATGACCCGGATACCCGTGTAGGCCGATTGCGCGCTGATGACCAGCTCGCTTTTTCCGGTCAGCGCATTCCTCCGGAATTGGGGCTTCTCGGCCGGCCCGGCGGTGGCATTGCGGTAGTAGGAGACCAGGCTCGGCGAGGTGGGCCCGCTCTCGTAGAAGACCGAGCCGTCGCGCTTGAGGGCGAGGATTCGCACGTGGTCCTTGTCGGGGACGGTAAAGAGATCGTTGAGCTGGGAGATGGGGTTTTGCACATCGATGAAGGCGAGGTCGCCCCCGGGGCCCGGCACGATCCGCGCAAGACCGTACACCCACGTATGCTCCCGCAGGTTCCAGGGGTCGATGTGCGGCGCCACGAGAACCGGACGTCCGTGCGCCGCCTCTGCCTGAGTGAATCCCGCAAGCGAGGAGAGCGGGAGGGTCTCGGAGTTGATCTGGCTGTGATCGAGGAAGTTGCTCGAGAAGAAGTCCCCGCGGCGGGTGACGACCACCACGCTGTAGAAGTTCTTCTCGATCGAGTAGGTCATGAGCGAGCTGCGGATGCTTTGGGCTCCCTCGTTGATGTAGGGGAAGTTCTGCGGGTTGCGGCGATCGAGGGTTGCGAGAAAGAGGAGACCGGTCCTGAAGTTGCGGTCCGAGATGAGCACGGTCGTGACGAAGTCCATTTGGCGCACGAGATTGTCGAGGTGAAGGCTGATGCGCGAGGACAGAAGCTGAAAGGTCTCGGCGGCGTTGTTCTCGAAGAGCTTCGCAGTGTAGGCATAGAAGGTGATGCCCAGCACAACGACGAGGAAGAGGATCAAGAGCGAATAGCGAAAAAGGAGCCGGGTCTGGAATCTCACCTTTCCTCCGCGTGGAGAATTATCCGGCCCGCCCCCTCAGTCTGTCAAGTTTTCGATGGTCTTGAATGGCGCGGCCGGGGCTCACGCGCTCGACCCGGCGCAGTCGTCAGGCCAAACGGCGTCGTCGCGTCCGAGAGGCGCACGCGGGAGGCGGCGCGCTCACCCTCCCGGCAGGCCTTCCTTCCCCGTCGATCCGGCCGTCCGAAAGAACCTTGTTGCGAGAAGGATATTCCAGATCTCCAACGGCACGAGGGAAGCGAAGGCGAACCCCACTCCCACGGTCGGCACGGTCGGCGGAACGAGGGAGAGGATCCCGACCGCGATCCCGAGGTAGGCGACCCCGTCTCCGAAGAGCGAGCTCCGGCGCATGGCAAGGGCCATGATCAAGAGGGCAAGCCCCTCGAGGAGGTAGCCAAGGCTGAAGGCCGTCCCCTGCCAGGTCGCGAGCATGACCTCTCCGGCGGCCGCGATGGGGGCCCGCTCAGCCTCGCCTGCCGCCGACGCATAGCGCCCGCTCAAGGAGAGCATCTCGAAGGCTGCGGTCGAAGCGAAGTAGGCCGCAATTCCGAGCAGGGCAAGGACAAGGGCAATCAGCGTGGCCGATGGGCTCGTGCGCCTCAAAGCGACGTAGAGGGCAAGCAGGACGAGCCCCATGAGGACCTGGTCGACGATGAGCAGGAGGTCCATGTCGAGTAGCCCGATAATCGGGCTACCCTGGAAAACGGCAAACCAGCCGAGGACGGTTGCCGGCGGCGGCCAGAGAATGAATACCAGAACCTGAACCGGAATGAAGAGCGCCATCGCTAGCGCTGCGACCCCGGCCACCCGGTAGAGCCCCCTCCAGCCGAATTCGATCCCCTCGGGCGCGACTCCCGCCCCGTTGGCTACGCCCATTCCTTGAACCTCCTCCTCGCTGTTTCTTTGGGACCTGCGTCCCTAGGCCGCGGACCGTCGTCGCTTGGCCCGACGAGCCGCGAAGGCAACGTAGAGA
>DAHVAK010000052.1 GCA_027314665.1 Spirochaetales bacterium | reverse complement strand
CCTTCTCCTCGGAACCCAGATGGTGGCGAAGGGGTTGAACTTTCCCGGGGTGAAGCTCGTGGGGATCGTCCTCGCCGACACGGGGCTGCACCTGCCGGATTTTCGGGCCCAGGAGCGGACCTTCTCGCTCATTCTCCAGGTTTCCGGTCGCGCAGGGCGGTATTTCCCTGATGGAAAGGTCATCGTGCAGACCTATCGCCCGGATAATGAGGCGGTCATGCTTGCCGCTTCCAACCGCGTCGAGGAGTTCTACGCCCAGGAGCTTGCCGTCCGGCGCGCCCTCCGCTTTCCGCCCTTCGCTCGGCTGTTTCGCCTCGTCTTTCGCGGCAAGGAGCGCAGCCGGGTCGCCGATGCCGCCGCCGCATTTGCGAAGTCCCTCGAGGCGGCGGCCGGAAGCGAGGTCGCCGAGCTCCTCGGGCCCGCCGAATGTCCGATTTCCGTCATTGCGGGGAGCTACCGCTGCCAGATCATCCTGCGGACCGTCCAATTCTCCCACGCGCATGCCGCCCTCGGGAAATGCCTCGCCGCCTTCAAGGCCCCGCACGGCGTCTACCTCGAGGTCGACGTCGACCCGGTCGGGCTGCTGTAGCGGAGAGGGAAAAAACCCTTTACGCTTGCCGTCATTTCTTGTAATATTTCGGTCATGATGAAAGTCATAACCCTCGGCGACACGCGCCTTCTCCAGCGTGCGGCGGTCATTGCGGACGTCGATCGCCTCGTCTACGACCTGTCGCAGGCAATGATCGAGACTATGCACGTGGAGAACGGGATCGGGCTGGCCGGTCCGCAGGTTGGAGAGCTCAAGCGCATTTTCGTCTGCCACGTCTCGGGCGACATACCGAGGGTCTTCATCAATCCCGAGATCATACAGACCTCGCAGGAGCTCGCGACCATGGAGGAGGGGTGTCTCAGCATCCCGGGCATCTACGCCGATGTCGTTCGACCTGCGGCGATCACGGTTCAGGCGTGGAGCGAGAAGGGGCGTCCCTTCCGCATCGATGCCGAGGGTAGCCTCGCTCGCGTCATCCAGCACGAGATTGACCACCTCAACGGCGTCCTCTTCTTCGACCACTTGAGCGAGCGCAAGAGGGAGCGCCTGACCAAACTCTACTGGAAGAGGACGGAAGACAAATTCGGCTCCTATTCGCAGGCACTCCGGCGCTAGCGCTGCCCTCCTTGAGGGCGCTTCATGCGGAGCACGCGATCTGCGCGGTCCTCACGAGTCCCGACCGCCCGGCGGGCAGGGGGAGGGAGCTTCTCGCTTCCCCGGTCAAAAGCCTGGCGCTCGAGCTTGGACTGCCCATTCTCCAGCCGGACCGCCTCGGCTCCGAATCGCGGGAGGCCGTGGCGGCGCTCTCGCCGGATCTCCTCGTGGTGGTCGCCTACGGCCACATCTTCGGCCCCAAGTTTCTCACGCTCTTTGCCAAAGGGGCGATCAATCTCCACCCCTCCCTGCTGCCGAGACATCGCGGTCCCTCGCCGATCGCCGCGGCGATCCTCGCCGGGGACCGCGAGACCGGGATCACCATCCAGCGGCTCGCCCTTGAGGTCGACGCGGGGCCAGTCCTAAAACAGCTCGTCATCCCGCTTGGCGAGCGGGAGACTACCGCCACCTTGAGCGAGACCGTCGCTCGCGAGGGGGCGGCCCTGCTTGCCGAGGTATGCCGCAACATCGACCGGATCACCGAGACGGTCCAAGACCCGGGGCTTGCCACCTACACACGACTCATCACCAAGGAGGACGGGATCGTCGACTGGAGGCTGAGCGCGGAGGAGATCGACCGGATGGTCCGCGCCTTCACGCCCTGGCCCCACGCTCGCACGACCTTTCGGGGAGGCGAGCTCCATTTGCTCGAGGCGAGTCCGGTGGGCCGCGTCCTCCCGGCCGCGGCGAGCCTTCATGCCGCGCCGGAAAGCCCCGGAAGGGTGGTGGGTATAGACACGCAGGAGGGAATTCTGGTACAAACTGGGAGCGGTGTGCTTGGGGTTCGTATGCTTCAACTCCCCTCAAAGAAGCCCTTGCACTGGAAAGACTTCGTGAATGGAGTACGCGATCTTGCGGGCTCGACATTCGGAGGCCCACGGTGAGCCCCTTTTCTGACAGACTGCTCAATCTCCTGCCCAATCCGCGCGACGACGGCGAGACGCGGCACTTCAAGATCCTCGTCTACCTATCGATCGGGATCATAGTCCTGATGGTGGTTGTCGCCTTGATAACCTTCCTCCTCACGATCGACGGCGCCGAGCAGACGATGGTGCCGAATCTCAAGGGGATGGAGCTCGCCAACGGGCTGGTGGCCCTTCAGGATCGCGGTCTCTATCCGCGGGTCCAGCTTCGGTACTCCGCGAATCCGGCCGAAAAGGGAACGATCCTCGGGCAGGAACCGGGAGCGGGGACCATCGTCAAGGCCGGTCGCATCGTGATGCTCCAGGTGAGCAAGGGGGCGATCATCGATCGGGTGGAGAACTACATCGGGATGAAGCTCACGGACCTCGAGCTTCACCTCCAGACCCTCTCCACCACCTATGGACCGCTCCTCGAGCTGCAGACGCCGGTCACGAGCGTCTACGACGCCGCTCCGGCCGGTACGATCCTCCAGCAGTCGCCGGCGCCCGATACCCCGCTCACCGGGCTTACTACCCTGAAGGTTGTCGTGAGCCTTGGGCCGCGCAGCGCCTCCGCGACCGTGCCGAACTTCATCGGCGAGGACTATACGAGCGCGCTGAAGCAGCTCTCCGAGAGCAACCTGACCTTTGCAATGACCGATCGGGCGGCGCGCGGGAGCGAGCGGCCCGGAACGATCGTCTCCCAGTCCCCCGACCCCGGGAGCGCGGTTCCTTCGGGCACCCTCGTGAATCTGGTCATGACCGATCCGTCCTACGTTCCCCACGGGTATGTCTTCGGCATGCTCCAGAAGACGCTACCCGATTATCCGGTGGCGGTCGATCTCTCGATCGAGGCGGTCTCTCCCGATGGACAGCACACCCCGCTCCTCTCGATGAAGACAACCGGCGGCCTCCTCACGGTGCCCTATCTCGTCAAGGAGGATTCGGTTATCATCGTGTCGAGCTTCGACAAGGAGCTCTTCCGCTACACGGTTGCCGGCGGCGCAAACGGGAGATAACGGCGCCGAGGCGCTTGCTTCGCCAGCGCGGGCTTCGGCTTTGAGCGCCGGCGAGGTCGCTCGGATTGACAGCGGGCGAGGGCCCTGCTATAGTGTGCGGCAGCGGCTGAGGAGCGGAAAGCGCTTCTTCAGCTCCTGATGCGACCGTCGTATAATGGTAATACCCAAGCTTCCCAAGCTTGTGCCGGGGGTTCGATTCCCCTCGGTCGCTTTTCCCCAAGCCAGCTTCCACTCCACCTGCGAATAGGCGTCGAATGCGGCGGCGCGCCTTCACGCCCTCCCGCATCGGCAAGGCTGCCTCCGCGCAGAGCTCCGCTCCGCCAGGGTCGGTGCGAGAGAACAAGCGGGATTGCGCATCTTCGGCGCCCGGCGCCAACAGGGTGCTGACAAACTCAAAGGTACCTGCCAAAACGGCGTTTTCTCGAACCAAATTGGGGCAAGAGGCTCAACCCAAAA
>DAHVAK010000258.1 GCA_027314665.1 Spirochaetales bacterium | reverse complement strand
CTTCAGGAGGTCATTCAGCACGCCGTAGACATCGTTGTACATCCAGCGCCACATCTGGGCCGAAACGACGGTGAGGATCGCCCACGGGGTGAGCATTGCCGCGCGCATCAGGCCCTTTCCCTTGACGTTGGCGTTCACGAGCATGGCGATCCCCAGGCCGAGCACCGTCTCGATGGCCACGGAAATGACCGTGAAGACGAGGGTGTTGCGAACGGCCTGCCACCAAGCCGGATCGCGTAGGACGCGCGCAAAGTTCTCCCAGCCGACCGGAGTCGACTTGAGGGGATACTGCAGGATGTTCGTGTGCGTGAAGCTCAAGACGACGGTTTTTGCAAGGGGATATCCCGCCACGAGGGCGAGCACCACCAAGCTCGCCAGAAGCAGCAGCCACGCTGTGCGCGCCCGGCGGGTCCCAAGCCGAGATCCCTTCATGGGGGCGCTCCCTTGCCAAGACGAGCTCCCCTCCGCGGATCGGAGGGGAGCTCGCTGCTGCGGCGCGCTACCAACCGGAGCCCTTTATGGACTCGAGCTGACCCTGCAGGGCCTTCATGGCGTCCGAGGCCGACTGCTGGCCGGTCAGCACGTTGTGGACCGCGGTCCAGAATGCGCTCGAGACCTGGTTGTACTTGTCCTTCGTGACGGTCGAAGGGCGGGCGATCGCGTTCTCGAACACCGGAAGCAGCTTCACAATGAAGGCATTCGATGAGCCGGCAAGCGCCGGATCCCTATAGACCGCTGGACGAGTCGGCAGGAAGCTATAGGGGGGCATCGCCCGCTCCAGCTCGACCTTTTCGCTCGTGAGATACTGCACGAGCGAGGCCGCATCCTTCGGGGACTTGGAGAAGCGCGAGACGGCGAGATTCCACCCGCCGAGGGTGTCGGCGCCCTGGGCGTCCGGTCCGTTGCCCTTCGGCAGCGCTGTAATGTCGAACTTCCCCTTGATGGGACTGTCGGCGCTCTCGCCGAGCTGGTAGGCATAGGGCCAGTTGCGCATGAATGCGGCGTTTCCCGCCTGCCAGACCCCGCGCGCGTCCTCTTCCATGTAGCTGGTTACCCCGGGCGGCGAGATCGTGTTCACCCAGCTGGCCGCCATCTTCACGGCGGCAACGGCCTGCGGATTGTCCACGGAGATTGCCCCGGTGTCGCTCACGATGGTCCCGCCGCCGTTGGAGAAGATCCACTCGAGAGCGTCGCAGGTGAGCCCCTCATAGGCGTTCCCCTGCCAGACAAAGCCCCAGAAGTCGCTGTTGCCCGCCTGGCGCTCACCCGCCTGGATCCTCTGCGCCATCTGCTCGAGCTCGGCCCAGGTTTTCGGCGGTCCGCTGAAGCCGTACTTTGCGAGAAGATCGGTCCGATAGAAGAGAAGCCCGGCATCGGTGAACCAGGGGATGGCAATCAGCTTGCCGCCCGAGGTGTCGTTCTTGATGATGCGCGGAAAGAACTGTGAGATATCCGACTGCGGAATGTATCTCGAAAGGTCGATGAAGTAGTCGCCCAGAATACTCGGCCAGACCACGTCGATCTGGTAGACGTCGATGCTCGAAGAGCCCGCCGCCAGCTGCTGCTGAAACAGGGCGAGACGGTCGGTCGTCGAGTTTGGGGTCGTAACCACGACGACCTTGTTGCCGCTTTCTTTCGCCCACGCCGCCGACTCAGCCTCAAGGGCCTGGAGCTCGTTGCCCACGGCGCCTCCCGCGATGTGGATCGTTACGGGACCGCCCGTCGCGGAGGCTCCTGCGGCTCCCTCCTTCTGGCCTCCCGCAAATAGGGCAGTCGCGAAGAGCAGCCCCATTGCGCTCACCATCGTCACCCACTTCCACCTCTTCATAGGATCCTCCTACGTTTTTGATGATGGAGACCCAAACAGGCGAAGGCGAACCGCCCCTCACCTGTCGTCGCTCCACGCGTGAAACGGTCGGTCGGAAACGCTCGCCTTCACCTCCTTTTGCCTCGTTTCGAAAAGGAAGCCCGCTGCGGCGGCTTTCGCCGCGGGGCGGAAGAGTCGCGCGACCCGACAGCTAGTCGCGCGGTCGAAAAAGTATAGGGGATGAAATTCCTGCGGTCAAGCTTCGGCGATCTCTTTCAGCGCCGCGAATGGGAGAGAAGCCTCCGAAGGGCCGACCTCGTGCCCTCGCTGCGAACCGCCGCAAGGCTTGTGCTCACCTGCTCGATAAGGCCGGAGTCCGCGGCGATGCGATCGGGAAACAGCGAGCCGACCGCAAAGAAGGGGGCAAGCCCTCCCCTTCTCGTCTGAGCGGCCGCGGCTTGCAGGGCCGGGCCCTGGGGATCGTCAATGGGGATCGACTCTCCGGCTTCGTCCGTTCCCTCCAGAAACCGAATCCACGCGGCCAAGGCAAACGAAGCGAAGGGGGCGCTTCGCTGCGCTTCGCGCAACTCTCCGAGCGGCTCGAGGATCATGTTCGGGATCTTCTTCGATCCATCCTGCGCAAGCCGCAAGACCTGATCGGCAATAGCGGGATTTGAGAAGCGATCGACGAGGGACCGTTTGTAGCCTTCGAGGTCGACGCCGGGCACCACTCCGACCGTCGGAGCAACCTCGTCCATGTAGGCGCGCACGAAGGAGCGGACATCGGGATCTTCCATCGCCAGATCCACGCGCCGGTGCCCAAGCAAATAGCTCACGTATCCGAGCGCGGAGTGGCTGCCGTTCAGCAGTCGGATCTTCATCCGTTCGAACGGCACGACATCGGAGACGAAGGCCGCCCCGGAAAGCGACCAGTCGGGGCGACCGAGCGGAAAACGATCCTCGATGACCCATTGCCGAAATCGCTCGCAGAACACCGGCCGCCGATCGACGATTCCGTGCCTCTCCGCCAGGCCCTCGCGCTGCTCGGCGGTCGTGATCGGCGTGATGCGGTCGACCATGCAGTTGGGGAATGCCACCTCATTCCTCACGAATCCCGCGAGATCGGCATCGACGCGCTCAAGAAACTCCAGGAACAGCCTCCGCAGGCGATCTCCGTTCTGCGGAAGATTGTCGCAGGAGAGCAGCGTCGGAGGCCTTCTCCCTTCGCGGCGGACGCGGGCGAATCCCGCGCGGAGAAACCCGTAGATCGTGCGATATCGCGCGCTCTGCTCGATGTCGTTTCGGATCCCCGGATTGTCGAAGTCGAGGCCGCCGCTCTCCGGTCGATAGCAGTAGCCGTTCTCGGTGATCGTCATCGAGATGATCTTCGTTGCCTCCTCCGACAACGCCTTCACCAGCGGGGCGGGATCCTCCGTAGCGGCAATGAGATCCAGGATCGAGCCGACCACGCGGCGATCTTCGCCCTGGTTGTCTCGGGCGACCACGGTGTAGAGGTAGTCTTGAGCCGCCAGCGCCTCCTTCATCTGAAGATCGGACGCGGTGATGCCCGCTCCGCGGATGCCCCATCGAAGATCGCCGGAAGCGAGCACCTCCTCGGTGTAGACCGCCTGATGGGCGCGGTGAAAGCCGCCGACGCCGAAGTGCACGATCGCCGGTCGCACCTTGCGCCGATCATACAACGGTTTGGCGAACCCCGCCGGCAGCCCGGCGAGGGCACTTTCGTTCAGATCCATGAATCGACTCCTGATGGGGCGGTCGCGGGAGCGCTACCCCTTGACCGCACCGAGGGTAAGCCCCTTCACGAGGGACTTCTGGGTCATCCAGCCCAGGATAACGGCAGGGAGCACCGCGATGATCGACGATGCCGAAAGCTGCGCGACGAACATTCCCTGCTGCTCCCTGAACCGCGCCATGTAGACGGGAAGGGTCGCCGTGGTGATGCCCGTGAGGTTGAAGGCAAGCAAGAACTCGTTCCAGATGAAGACGGCCACCAAGAGCCCCGCCGAGAGAATCCCGGTTCTCACGAGAGGAAGGGCGATGCGCACCATATGCTGAAAGCGGGTGCAGCCGTCGATCTCGGAAGCCTCGATGATCTCCACCGGCACGTCGGCAAAGAAGGAGTGCAGCATCCATACGACGATCGGGGTATGGAAGCCGACGTAGGCAATCAGGAGCCCGGCCGGCGTCTTGATCAGATCGAAGGCCTGAAACCAGAGGTAGAGCGGAATGATGACGGCGACTGGCGGCAGCAGGATGGTGGTGATGAACCACAGATAGATCGATTCGTTGGTCGTCTTCTTCCTGAACTTGCCGAACACGAGTATGAAGGCCGCCGGAATCCCGAGGGCGAGGCACAAGCTTGTCCCGAAAAGGACCTGAATGAGCGAGTTGCGGAGGTAGCCGTACATGCTTGGGTCGCTCAAGACCTTGCGAATCGTGTCAAAGGTCGGGTTGAAGAACAGACGCGGGCTGACGGCTTGGAACTCGGTCTTGAAGGCCGAAAGGAACATGTAGAGCACGGGCGAAAAGTAGGCAATGGCAACGGCGAAGATCACGACGGTAAGGGCGATCAGCTTGATCCTCTTTCGCGTTGCCCTGGAACGCCGCATCTTGTGAATCGTAGGGATTCTCTCCATGCCTCGCCTCCTCGCTCACGAAGCAGCGCCGCGCTTTCGGATCGAGCGGTAGAGCAGGTTCACCGCGACAAGCGTGATCGCCACCGTCATCGTTGCCAGAGCTCCCGCCCTCCCGACGTTCGAGGCGTTGAAGACCTCCATGTACACCTCGTAGGGCAGGGTGTAGGAGCGAGTCCCGGGCCCTCCCGCCGTCGTAACGAGGATCAGGCCGAACTCCTTCACGATGAAGATCAGACCCAGCATCACCGCGACCCTCACATGGTTGGCGATGATGGGTAGCTTGATCAAGAAGGTCGACTGCAGCCAGTTGGCGCCGTCGATCCGCATGCTGTCCACCAAGTCGACCGGAATGCTCTGCAGCCCCGCCAACATCACGAGAACGAAAAACGGAATCCACTGCCAAGAGAAAAGGAAAATAATGACCGGAATCGGGTAATTGCTCAGCAGATCGACGGGGGTAAAGCCTAGGGCTCGCGCGATGACCCCATACCAGCCGAAGGTCGTGTTGAAGAAGGTCGTCTTCCAGATCACCCCGCTCGCGGTCGACATGACAAAGAACGGGCCCAGGATGAGGGTCCGGGCGATGTTCACGCCGGGGACCTTGTTGTCGAGCATGACCGAGAGGAGGAGGCCGACCACGGTGCAGACTGCCAAGGAGGCAACGGTGAGAAGAATCGTCTGCCAGACCGTCGTGTAGAACTCGGGCAGCTCCCGGAAATTGGGAATGCTCAGAAAATAGAGATAGTTCTGGAGGCCGAAGAACTTGACCGGGAGATCTGGGCGCGCGAGATTCCACCTCAGGGTCGAGTAGACAACCGTCAAAATGAACGGCACCTGCGTCGTAACCGCCACCACGATGATGGCGGGAAGCAGGAACCTCCATTCATGGCCTCTCTTTTTCATGACGCCCCTTGCCGCGACGGGGAAAATCGCGGCCTCAAAAACGAAAGAGGCCCACCCCAACATCCCTGCGGCTGTTGGAGCAGGCCGTCGCAACGTGCTACGCGAGCCTCGAGCTATTCCTGATAGCCACCATCTTTTGCAGCCTTGTTGAAAATGTCGTTGGTCTGCTGGAGCGCCTGGTCAAGGCCGATCTTGTCGACGACGTAGTCCGCGAGCAGCTGCGTCATCTTGGTGCCGATGTCGGCAAACTCGGGAATCGCGATGTACTGCAGTCCGACATAGGGAACGGGCTGGAGGGTCGGATGGGTGAAGTCCATGGACTGCAGGGTCTTCAGGGTCATCGCCGCATAGGGAACGCTCGCGTAGGCCGGAAGCAGGTAGGTCGAGGAGCGCGATCCCGGAGGCGTGCTGGCGCCGCTTGAGTCGACCGCAAGCGACAGCTTCACATAGTCTTTCGAGGTGGACCAGAGGATGAAGTCGAAGGCGGCCTTCTTCTTGGCGTCGCTGCTCTTCGGGTTGATGCCCATGGCCCAGTTCCACAGCCACGCGGTGTTGGTCTCGAGCTTCTCATGCGGCGCGAAGGCGTAGCCGATCTTGCCCCTCACCGGAGAATCCGCTGCCTCCAGGGGCGGGGCGATCGAGGTCGCGTCGTAGTAGATCCCGGCTTTTCCCGACTTCATGAGCCCGATGCACTCGTTGTAGGTGTAGGAGAGGATGTCCTTCTGGCCCGCATCACGGAGGATCTTCTTGTACATCTGCCAGGCAGCCCGCTGCTCCGGGGTGTTGACCGTCGCGTGCCACGTCATGTCGTAGAATCGCCCCCCGAAGGCGTTAACGATTGTCACGAAGGGAGCGCCGCTCATGCCCCACCCGGGCGCGCCGCGCATCGTCATGCCGACGATCCCGTTTGCCGGATCATTGATCTTCACGGCGAGATCGTAGATCTGATCCCAGGTCGGATGCTCGGGCATCGTGAGCCCCTTCGCGGCAAACAGCTCCTTGTTGTACATCGTGAAGGAGCTTTCGCCGTAGAAGGGCATGGCGTAGGACTTGCCCGAAAGCGCGAGCGACTGGATCATCCCTTGGATTTGATCCGGGCGATCGTACCAGGCGAGCTTGTCGGCCGGCAGCGCGTTGAAGTAGGGCTCCATGTTCTCGAGCCAGCCGTTCTTCGCCCAGGTCTGCGCCTCGTAGGGTCCAATGACGAAGATGTCGTAGGTGGTGCCCCCGGTGGAAGCCTCGGTCGTCAACTTCTGTCGCAGATCATTCTCCGGAAGCACCGCGATGTTGACCTTGACTCCGGCAGCTTGATACTTCTCGGCTGCGATCTTCGCCAAGGCCTGCGAGATTGGATTGTTCGGAAGCGCGATGTTGACTGCGACGGTCCCGCCCTCCGTCGTGGCCTCGGTCTTCCCTCCGCCAAACGCGAGGGAACCGACGAGCAGGAACAGCGACATACAGGTTGCAGAGATTGCAGCTCGTGCAATGCCTTTCACGTGTCTCCTCCTTTTCTGACGATATCTCCACGGTTTCGGCGAAACCATGAGGTTCATCTCACGGCTACAGCTACCCTCCGATTGGGACATCGAGGCGGATGCGAGACACACCGCGCAGAAAGCCTTCCCCTGCCCCTTCCCTGCGGACGCATGTCGGGGAGATTATCCCTCCGCCCCCTTGGGTTGTCAACACAATTCTCTTTCATCTGACAGTCCAAATATGTACAATTTGTTTACATTTGAGTTGGATTTGTTATACTATTACTCGGACTGCCGTTCGACGACCACCGACGTCTCTCGGTAAGGATCGAGCCGTGAAGCATGAAGAGATCTACCGCGATCTGCAGAAGCAGCTTGCCGAGGGCAAGTGGAAGCCGGGACAGCAGCTTCCCACCGAGCGCGAGTTCTCTCAGCAGTACGGGGTTTCGCGTCCGACGATAAGCCGAGTCCTGAACCGCCTCCGGGATGCCGGACGAATCCGACGCACCGCCGGGGCCGGGACCTTCGTCACGGAGGCACCCGAAAGCGACGAGCCCCCGCATCTGAACCTGGGCCTGCTCGTTCCGGGACTGGGCAGGGCCGAGCTCTTCGAGCCGATCTGCGCGCGAATAGCCGAGCGATCCCAGCAGTTTGATTTCACCCTCACCTGGGGGAGCGTTCCGGCGGACGACGCGGTCGATCACGAGGCGCATCTCCTTGCAGCCGCGCAGAGGCTCATCGACCACGGAATAGACGGAGTCTTCTTCCAGCCGCTTGAGCGGGAACCGGAGGCGCCGAGGAAGAACCTTCGGATTGTCGCCCTCTTCGAGAGCAGCCGCATTCCCCTCCTGCTCCTGGACAGCGACTACCTCCCCTACCCCCAGCGGAGCAGCCACGACCTCGTCGGCATCGACAACATCGGTGCCTCGTTCGTCCTGACGAATCACTTTCTGGAGCAGGGCTGCGTGCGGGTGGACTTCGTCGGGCAGCCCTATTCGGCGGGAACCTGGTCGCTGAGGCTCATCGGATACCGAGAAGCCCTGCGTCGCGCGGGAATCGAAAGCAGGCAGGACTTCGAGCATGAGGGGGATCCGCGCTCGGTCTCCTTCGCCCGCCAGCTCTTCGAAAGCGGCGCTCGAAACATCATCTCCCTGAACGACGAGACCGCCGCCCGACTCATGCGCAGCTTCGAGAGCCTCGACCTGAAGGTGCCGAACGACGTGCGGATTGCGGGCTTCGATGACGTCAAGTACGCTCACCTCGCCCGCGTGCCGCTCACGACGATGAGACAACCCTGCCGCGCGCTGGGCGACCTTGCGGTGCGAACGATGCTCGAGAGGGTGGCGCATCCTTGGCTGCCCCCGCAGACCGTCACCACGACCGCCGAGCTCTGCGCTCGGGAGTCGTCGCGGGTGCCGAGGGAGGGCCGCTTTCCGCGTTGAGATTCCCGCTCCGGCCCCTTATCGGAAGACCTCCGATCCGCCCGCGCCCGAGAGCTCCTCGTCGAAGCAGACTGCCACCTTGCCGCATCGTCCTTCGGCCATGAGCGCGTAGGCCTCGGCGCAGCGCGCGAGCGAGAAGCGATGCGTCACCAGACGGTCGGGATGGAGCTCCCAAGCCGCGAGCTTCTCCACGAGCTCCTCCATGCGCCAGATGCTGGTTACCCACGAGCCGAAGATGGTCTTCTGGCCATGGATCAGATCGGGGCTCGGGGAGAAGCCGAGGGTGCCGCCCTCGCCGACCAACGCGATCCTGCCCCATTCCCGGGTCGCGCGAACGGCAAGCTGACGCGCCGCGTCGCTTCCGGAGCAGTCGACGCTCCTCTCGACCCCCAACCCGTCGGTCGCCTCCAGGACGGCTTCGACCGTGGCTTCCGATCCCACCAGCGCGATGTCGATCAGATCGAGCCTCCGCGCGAGCTCGGAGCGCTCCTGAGAGATGTCGGTGCCGATGATCGTGCGCACCCCGAGCGCTCGGGCGAGCATCGCAGTCGCCAGCCCGACGGGGCCGAGGCCCGTGATGAGAAGGCGATCGGCGCCCGAGACCTCGATCTTGCGGAGGGCCTCAAAGACCGTCCCGAACCCGCAGGCCACCTGAGCCCCGTCGGTGTAGGAGAGGTTTGCCGGAAGAGGAACCAAGTCCTTCTCCTCGGCGAGCAGATACTCGGCCATTCCGCCGTCCCGCTGCCATCCGTATGCCGCGCGCAGCGGGCTGCTGCAGCTGATCATGTAGCCGCGGCGGCAGTCGTAGCACACCCCGCAACCCGAGATATGGTAGACGATGACCCGGTCCCCGATCGTGAATCGGCGCAGGCCGGGACCTGCCGCGATGATCTGTCCCGAAGGCTCGTGTCCCGCAATTACGTTCTGATACCCTTCGGGGCCCTTTCCGAGATGCTCACGGTAGATTGCGCGGATATCGCTTCCGCAGATCGTCGACGATTTTACCTTGATGAGGACCTCGCCGTGACCAGGTTCCGGGACCGGGAAGTCCTTCATCCGCACGCTGCTGTCGCCGGGAAGCAGCGCTCCCTTCATGGTTCTGTTCATTCGGATCCCTCCTCATTCGAGAACTCGGAATCTCATCCCCGGGAAGGCGCGAGCAGAGGATAACGGGACGCAAACGCACCGACCCGTCAGGGGCTGCGGAGATCGGAAGCCCCTTCCGGCGTCGGTGATTCATCGTTCGCTTGCGCTGTTCGATTCTTTTTGGGCGACATTGGATTCGAACCAACGACCTCGTGCGTGTCGAGCACGCGCTCTAACCAACTGAGCTAGCCGCCCGCTTGCTCGGAAGCCTCTTCGAGAGGAGAGCCTGGGAGTATCTTACCAGCAATGGACGTTTTGTCAAGGCGCGAAGTCCGGCGGGATCAACTGAAGGGGACGGAAGCGCAGCGCGCGAGCCGGCGAACCGAAATACCTCCCCTCTCCTACTTCAGACACTGAACGACCCGCTCGAGCACCTTCTTGCGGTCGAGGGGTTTCACGATGTAGTTCTTCGCTCCGATCATGAGCGCCTTCTTCACGAGATCCTGCTTGCCGAGGGCGCTGATCATGATGATGCGGGCATCCTTATCAAAGGCGAGAATGTGTTCAAGGGCTGTGACGCCATCGACCTTCGGCATGGTGATGTCCATGGTCACGAGATCCACGTTCGGATGCAGCTCTTTGTATTTCTCCAGGGCCTCCGAGCCATCCACCGCTGTCCCCACGATTTCGAACCCCTCGGAGGTCAGAATCTGACCGATCTGTTTGACGACGAACATGGAATCGTCAACGACAAGCACCTTGTACGGCGTGCCGTCGGTTTTTAGGCCGTCCGGCTTTCGGTCGTTGATGTTTGGGTAGTCCACCTTGGCGATCATTACCTCTCCTCTCTGCGCCTATCGATCATGCCCTTTCGCGTATCGCGACGTTGATCTCGAGCTTGCCTTGGGGAAGGGTCACCGGCACAATCAACGCTTCGACGTTCGGACTGGACACCTCCATGTTGATGCCCGTGATGAGCGCCGGAGGAGTAAGATCGAAGCGAAAGCCCAAATCGTGCAACTTCGTGACTGCTTGAGCGGTGATCATGTTCGCAAGCTCCGCAATGGTCGCCTTTCCGAGCTCGTCGAAATCCTTGAGCTGCTCGCCGTTCATGATCGACGCAATCGCGATCGCGGTCTCTCGCCCCATGTCGAACAGAACGCGGCCCTCCACATCGCCTGCAAGCCCAACAATTGCGGCGACGCCCAGGACCGGGTGCGAGGTAGGCTTCAAGTAGAGCTCCCCCCGCTCGACCTTGGTGTTCAGGACCTCCTTCAGGATACTGAATGTCGCTTCTACAAAGGGATTGATGTACTCAACTCTCATGTAACCTGCTCCTTATTGGATGGATCCTCGTCCGCAAGTCGTTCGTAACCCCTCACCGCGCCCTTGCGAATCTCTTTCCACCCTGACTCCGGCAGCCGTTCGTTCGAACCGATCAGAAGCATCCCGCCCACCCGCAGCTTCGAGCGGAAGAGATCAACCAGGATCTGCTGCTGCGCGGGATTGAAGAAGGAAAGAACGTCACGGGCTAGGACAAGGTCCACCTCCGGAAAGGGGTTGGGATGAAGTATATCATGGTATTCGAAGAGAATCGTGTCCTTCAGCTCCTGTTTGAAGCCGAGCCCGCTGCGGGCCTTGGCGACAAAGGGGGCAAGAGGCGGGGTGATCGCCTCCTCGTGGAAGGTGAGGGTTGGCGCCATGGAGATCCCCAAGAGGTCGTTGTCGTTCGCCCACACCTTGATTCGCTTGCCGCGGTAGCGTCGCGCCAGCAGCGCCGCGAAGGAGTAGCTTTCGTACCCCTTGCCGCACCCCGGGTTCCATGCGCTCAAGGTCCCCCCGGGAAGATCGGGGAGAAGCTCCTCGATTTCGTCGGCGTAGGCTGCTCCCCAAAGCTCGCCCGTGTAGGGGGAGTAGAACGTCTCGAGGAAATCATCGGCCTCGTTCGGTTCCGTGAGCTGGACTCCGAGACCCTGCGAAGAGCGGAGATCTCGCCACTCGCCGAGTCGGGCTTTCGCCCACTCGACATTCAGATCGGAGACGACGAAGTCTCGAAAGGCCGAGAGGGTGTCCCGGATGAACCCAAGCTCCAGACTGTCGGGGCCTTCCTCTTCGGGCGGCAGCTCGAAAGCCGCAGGCTCCTCTTCGGGCGCGGCGACGGCGGCCGTATCCGGCGCCGGAGCCGCGGCGGGAGGCTCCTCGCCGACGCCGAGGATCCGGTCCACGTCGAGCACGATGTAGAGGGAGTTGTCGTACTCGATGATCCCGCTCAAGTACTGGACGTTGATGTCGTGAAAAAGGGGATGCGCCGGCTTGACGCGCTGGGAGGAGACCCCGATCACCTTGTCGATCGAATCGACGATAACCCCCATCACCTGATCTCCGGCGTTCAGGATGAGAACGTCCTCCGGTTTTCCAGGTTGGATCGGCTTCAGGGGAAGGTGGAACATGATTCGGAAGTCGATGATCGGGATGATCTCCCCGCGCAGGTTGTACACCCCGCGCAGGAACGGGGAGCCGTTCGGTACGTAGGTGAAGCGGTCGATCTTCGAGATCTCTTTCACCCGCATGATGTCGATGCCGTACTCCCTGCCGGCAAGGGAGAAGGTGATCATCTTGAAGTCGATCTTCTCGCGCGTCTCTTCGGGCCGATGCGAGCTCTGCCCTCGCACCTCGGTATCGGCTGTGCTCATATCTCCCTATCCACCCACCGAAACCCGGCGGCGCCGCTCCTCGCGCTCCCGCTTCTGCCCGAGCTCGAGGAGCTTGCTCACGTCGAGGATCAAGGCCACCCGCCCGTCGCCGAGGATCGTCGCGCCGGCAACCCCGGGCGACGCGCTGTAGCGGTCCTTCAGCGGCTTTATCACGACGTCCTCTTCGCCGATCAGAGAGTCAACCATGAGTCCGATCTTCTTGTCGGCGCTGCCGACAATGACCACGAAGGAGACCTCGTTCCGCTCTTCGGTGGGAACCTTGAAGATCCGATTGAGGCGCATGATCGAGATGACGTCGTTGCGCACCTCCATGACCTCGTAGTTGTCGAGCAGCTTGATCTGCGCGGTCTTGATTCGATGGCTCTCGACGACCGAGGCGATCGGAATGGCATAGATCTCCGGGCCGACCCGAATGAGCAGCCCCTGGATGATAGCAAGCGTGAGGGGAAGTCGGATAGTCAGGCGCGTGCCAACCCCGCGCTGCGACCAGACGCTCACCAGCCCATTGAGCTTTTCGATCTGCCGCTTGACCACGTCCAGCCCAACCCCGCGGCCCGAGATATCGGTCACCCGTTTCGCCGTGGAGAAGCCTGCCTCGAAAATCAGGCCGAAGGCCTCCACCTCCGAAAGGGTCTTGTTCGGGTGTATCAGCCCTCTCTCCACCGCCCGTCGGTGCACCGCGTCGAGGTCGATGCCGGCGCCGTCGTCGGCGATCTCGATGACGATGAGGTTCCCCTCGTTCTTCGCGCGCAGGAGCACCCTGCCCTCCGGCGGTTTGCCCATGGCCGCTCGCTTTTCCGCCGACTCGATGCCGTGGTCGATAGCGTTGCGGACGCAATGGATCAGCGGATCAAGCAAATCCTCGATGACCGACTTGTCGAGCTCGGTATCCTCGCCCTCGATGACCAACTGGACCTGCTTGTTGAGAGATCGGGAAAGGTCGCGCACAAGCCGCGGGAAGCGGGAGAAGATCTGCGCGATGGGAACCATCCGGATCTGCAGGACCCGCTCGTGGAGCTCGTTGGTGATTCTCCCGAGGTTCTGCGCGGTGTTGCGAAACCTGCTCACCGCCGTCTTCAGCTTGTTCTCCACCGGGTCGAGCACTCCGACAAGGTCGTCGAAGTCAGCAAGGAGCTCGCGGCGAACATCCTTGACGGGTTGTCCTGCGCGAACCCTCTCGAGCCCCTCTCCCATTGCGGCGAACAGCGCGCGAAGGCGCTCTCGATAGAGCACCCCCCCCGTCTGAATCTCGTTCTGCGCCTCTGCAAACAGGCTGGATATCTGATTGAAGGCGCCCTTGTTGATGACGGCTTCGCTCACGAGGTTCAGAAGCACATCAATGCGCTTGGAGTCGACCCGCAGAATGGAACCCTTGGGAACCGCCTTCTTCTCGCGGCCATGCTCTTCCCTCTCGGCCGCTTCACCGAAGACGGAGGGCGCTCCCGCTTCCGCCGCGACGTCGACCGGCGCCGCGGGCGCTGCGGCCTCCCCTTCGGCGGGGAGCGTCGGGCTCACCTCTGCCGCGACCTCGACCTCCGCGCTCTCCGCAAGCGGCGGCCGGGCATCGGGCTCCGCCCGCCCGACGAGCGCCTCTACCGAGGCGGCGCCCTCGCGCGGCTCCCCTGGGCCCGCGGCCAGCTCGGTCGGAAGATTTGCGGCCTCCGCGACCTCGATGGCGGTCGTCACGTCCGAGATGACGGCGGCATCCTTCAAGCGATCCGCGCCCGCAGTGGTTGCCACGAAGTAATCCACTCGGGGGAAGAAGGTGTCCTCGTAGAGCCGCTCGAAGTCCGGAAAGGTCTTGAGGACGGTCGCGACGCGCTTGAGCGCGGCGAAGACCTGAATCCCGCCGACCGAGTTCATCGGATTCTCTTCGTTGAAATCAACCCGCACGAGGTAGATCGAGCTGCCCGCAGGGCTTGCTTCCTTGAGCTCCAGAAGCTCGTACTCGGTAAGGCGCCGGGCGCCAGGGGCCGATGCGGCCGGCGCTTCTGCGGCCGGCTCGGGCGGAGCCTGCTCGACTTTCGGCGGCTGCGCCCCCTTGCCCCGCCTCGCTCCCGCCTTGGCGGGTTTCTTTCCGGGCTCCTTTCGAAAGGAGCGCAGGCGATCCTCGACCGCGGTTGTGTCCTGCTGGTAGGGCGCGCCCGCCGAACGGGCCTGAAGCATGGCCTTGATCACGTCGATCGATTCGAGAAGGGCGTCGATGATCCTTGAGGTCGCCTGAATGGCGCCGCTTCGAATCTCGTCGAGGAGGTCCTCGATCAGATGCGTGAACGAGGAGAGCTCGGTCATCTGGACCGTCGCCGCCGACCCCTTGAGGGTGTGCGCCGCCCGAAAAACCTCGTCGATGGCGTCGCTATTGCCGGGCTCGTTCTCCAGGACGAGGACGTTCGCCTCGAGCATTTCGACCATCTGCTCGGCTTCGGTGAAGAAGTCCTTCAGCAGCTCCTCGTTGTTCGGATCCAGGTAGTCGCTCATACCGTACCCTACATCTTATCCAGAAAGTCTAATAAGTCAAGGAGAAAGTGCGGCGGTCCTTTGCACGCGCACACAAGAGGGGGTGGCGACAAAAAAGCCCTCCGCTGCCGGAGGGCTTTCTTCGGGCCCTTGCAGGTCATCACCCCTCGGGCCGGTAACAGGGGCGTTCGCGCGCGAAGAGGAGCGCTACTTGCCCGCAGGCGGCTGAGTCCCTGCCGCCTCGGTGGCCATCCTCTGCTCCTCGAGATAGCGGAGGACCTGAAGGTTGCCAAGGCGCTTGAACTCGGCGTTGCGCCGCGATTCCTCGCGAGCGCGGAGGATTCCCCACACCGCCTCGTCGTTGATGTCGCGGATCGGATTGAGGACCGCCTTGTCGTAGACGATGGAGATGTCGTGAACGTAGGTGATGATGTCCCCGCCCGGCTGTTGGCCGTCCTTGTAGATGATGAGTCCGACGAGCTTGACATAGGGGGTCGACTGCGGGTAGAGCGGCATGCGCTCGAGGGTGCGGTTGCGCACATCGGAGATGTAGTTGGGATTGTCCCAGGTGAGCTCCTGCCAACCGTCGAAGTCGAGGCTCTTCAGGAAGATGGTCTGATCCTCATGGTTCTGGTTCTGCAGGATAACTCCAAAGCCGTTCGGATCGTTCGAGCCGTAGACCCACGCGCTGAGCGATTTGAGCGCCCCGACATTCTTCACGATGCCGTAGCCCACAAACTTCGAGCCGGAGATGTCGGCCGTGTCCGTCTTGAGGGTGCCGTCAGGCTGCAGGGTGGTCTTCGGCGCATAGGCCGGAATGTCGAAGGGCGGGAGAATCTCCGCATAGGCGTTGTAGGGATCGTCGGGGAAGTGAACGCGGATGCCGAGGACCGTCTGGCCCGGAAACCTCTGAGCGGAGGTGCTCACCTGCGCCGATGCCGTATAGGAGAGGGTCTCATTGGTGATGGTCCGCGCCGAGGAGTTGAGCTGAACGAGCCAGTTCTTCAAAGTGAGGGAGGTCTTCATCTGCGCCTTCTCGGCGGGCGTAAAGCTCGCCCCCGCCTTGTCCGAAAAGTCGATGAGCGTCGCTGCATTCTGTCCATCGGGGGTGTCGGCGGCCAGCTTCGCGAAGTCTATCAGTGTCGACACGTCCGCAAACACCGACAGGCTCACTCCGAAGAGCATTAGTGAAAGAAGAATGACGAACCGTTTCATCCGCTGCTCCTTCCAGTCCAATAAAGTATCGTATTCGAATTCTCGGCAAAAAAGGGCTTAATTATTAGCAGAAACTTCCGATTGGGGCTCCTCTCCCTCGATCGTAATGACCACGTGTTTTATGGAAGGAAAATTGAATAGCACCGTACGTCGAATCGCTTGGAGGGACTCCTCGAAGCTCACCGAAACGCTCTCGGCGGGGAAAAGGATGCCGGCGGACAGATCGATGAAGGCGGTGTGACCCTTCGCGAAGAGGGCCCGCACCCTCGTTTCCCGGGCGAGGGCCCGATCATGGCGAAGCTGCTCCGGCCCGAGGATGAGCTCGTTGACCGCCGTTTCGATCCCCTGGCTCAAGGCAGCATGCCGGGGCACGAAGCGCTCCTCGCCGGAGAGGCGGTGATTTGCGTAGTTCGGGAAGAAGAGAACCACCTCGGTCTGCCTGCTGCCGACGAACAGAAACACCACGAGCGAAAGCAGTAGGACGGCGAGAAGCGCGCCCCCCCACACGGCAGCCGCTCGATTGCGGTCGACGAGGCTCCTCACGGAGATCAAACGCTACTCCGTGAAGCCGCCGGTGCTGTCGAAGAAGGAAATGAAATCACGGACGCCATTATAGATACCCGCGGCCATCTTCTTCAAGTGCTCGTCGCGGAGGAGGAGCCTCGCCTCCTGCGGATTGGTCACGAAACCCAGCTCAATGAGCACCGCGGGCATCTTGGCGTTGCGCACCACAAACCACGACTGCTCCTTCAACCCACGGTCGATCATCGCTTGGCCCACCTCGCCATGGATTCCCGCGAGGATCTTCTTGCCAAGCAGCACGCTCTCGATCGTGTACTCCTCCTCCCGCATCGAGTTCAGGATCGGGTAGAGATCCTTCGCCCGCTCGGGAAGAGTGTTGGGATCGAGGACGCTGCGCTGGTAGGTCGGCGGAAGGTACCAAACCTCGTAGCCGTTCGCCTTGGGGTCGAAGGATGCATTCGCATGGATGGAAACGAAGATCATGGCCTCGTCGGGGGCAAGAGGAACGCGGTTGGCGATCTCGGTGCGCTGCTCGAGGCTCACGTAGGTGTCGTTGGTGCGGGTCAGAACGATGCGGACGTCGGGCAGCCCCTTCGTGAGATCCTTGTAGAGCTCGAGCCCGACCTTCAGGGTGATGTTCTTCTCCACGACATCGACCCTCTTGCCGCCGATGGTCTCCCAATGGTTGGTCCCCGGATCGATCCCCCCGTGACCCGGGTCGATGACGACCGCGCCGATCCGGGAAAGGAGGTGCTTGCCCGTCGAGGGCTTGCGCGAGGAGGGCGCCGAGCGTCCGACGGCGATCGCCTGGCCGGAGTCGGAAAGCGAGGGAGAGCGGTCGGGCTGGCGTGCGAGGGCTTCCTCGATCCCTTTCGCCGCAGGATCGGCAAACAGGATCGCGCCGTTTGCCCCCCGCCTGATCTCGCCGGTCGGAATCTTCTCGCGATAGTTGAGGAGCACCCAGTCCATCCCCGGCTTGAAGACGATAAGGTTCTGACCGTTGGAGATCACCCCCAGACCGAGGGCGGGCTCCCACTCGAGCGTGCTCCGGGAGGCGGCGAGGAGCGCGCTCAAGTCCACGTCGGCGAAAAGCCTTCCCGCCGCGAGAAGGAGCAGCCCGAAAAGAATGAAAAGGCTTCTCCGCGCGACCCTCACTCCCGCACCCCCCACTCCCGAAGCCGGGCGGCCATACGGTCTTCGAGCGACTGCGCCGAGTCGGGTCCATCGAGCAGCTCCGCCACGCTCTCCGCGAGCCAGACGGCGCCCTGAATACTTGCCCGCAGGAAGGCGTCCCAGAAGAGTCGCCCGAGCAGGAGATGGTACTCCCCCGAGACCCGCGATCCGGCAGGCTCGAGCGGGCCGAGCTCGTAGATTCTGGCGAGTGCCTCGCGCGGGCCGCGCCCCTGCCAGTCGCGCACGTCGAGCTCTTCGATCCCGGCAAGCGGGAGCACCCCGATCCCCGCACGCCCTCCTCCCGACAGATAGAGCGGCAGCGCGGCAAGCCGGGTGGCGACATCGAGCGCGCGGGGATCGCTTGCCTGCGCCGCGCCCGAGAGATCGTAGGCCGGCGGCGGCCAACCCCCGTCGCCGGCGAAGAGAAAGGAGGCGGTCTCGGCTGCCGAGGGTTTCAGGAGGATCGCGATGCGGGCCGCCGCCGCCTCGGCGGACTCGACGGCCTGCCTTCGCGTCGGCGCCTGTGAGATCAGGTTGCCGCACTTTTCGACGTTGTTCGTCGGAAAGACCACCCGATCCCCGGGGCCGACGCGAAGGAAGAGCTTCTTCACGAAGGGGGCGCGCTCGGCCTCCTCGGTGCCGATCACCCGCTCGACCTGCCCCGGGATCGAGATGAAGGCCCGCTCGGCGCAGAACATCGCCCAGCGCGGGGAGAGGTCGCCCGCCGGGAGCCCCACCGCGAGGTTGAGGGCGGCGCCGGTGACGAGGCTTCCGCTTGCGTAGGGGTAGGTCCATCCCGACATGTAGCCGCCGGACAGGCGCGCGGCGATCTCTCCGACGACCGGCCCCGCCGGAGAGAGCTTGATGTCCCCCTTCGCCGCGCCGTTTTCGATGCCGAGCGCTCGGATCCCGGCTTTGAAGACCGCGCATACCCGCTCGACGGAGCTCCGGTCGGCGGAAGTCGGGATCGTGTGGCCGGTCTCCACGAAGTAAGGGGAAAAACGGATGATCCGGTCGGCAATCCCGGTTATGGTGATTCGCCCGCGATCGACGATGGCGTCGAGGCTGAACTCGGGCCCCGGCACGAACTCCTCGAGGATGACCCTTCGCGATCGGGAGTGCGATCGGGCAAGCTCGACCGCCTCCGGAAGCTCAGAGGGGCGGTCGATGCGGCGGATGCCGCGGGCGCCCATGTTGTCGACCGGCTTCACGACCAGGGGATAGCGCAGCGCGGAGGCGGCGCGGACCGCATCCTCGCCCTCGCCCAGCGCCACGAAGTCGGGCGAGGGCACCCCGGCCGCGCGGAATGCCGCGCGCATGAGCGACTTGTCCGTGGCGCGTGCGGCCACCGCGAAGGGAAGGCCCGGAAGAGCGAGCCTCTCGGCAACCCATGCCACCGTGGCCGAGAAATCGGTCCCGGCGGTGAAGACGCCGTCGAGCCCCTCATCTGCGGCGAGCTCCCGAGCCGCGCGCTCGATTGCCTCCCTGTCCTTCAGATCGATGGGCAAGAAGCGGTGAGCCTCCTGCGCTCCGATCGCCTGAGGGTTGCCGTCGGCGACCTCCACCCGCCATCCCCTCTCCTTCGCAAGGCGGATCGCCGGAAGCTGCATCACCCCCCCGCCGAGGATGAGAATCGAGCGGGGGGCCTTCCCCTTCGAGCGAACCGCAGGCGCGCTCACGATGGCTCCTTCGCGGAGGCTGCCCCGCCGGCCTCTCGCTCCTTCACCGCGTAGATTTCGAAGGTGTCCCCGAGTCCGGCCGCCCGGCTGTACTGCTCAAGAAAGCGGTAGCGCCACCCACTTGCCGCACCGGGCAGGGGAAAGCGCTCGGGGTGATGGCCCGTGATGTTGACCGCCGCGACGCGGAAACCGAAGCGGCGAAGGACGCTTCGCGCGATCTTGGGATCCCAAAGCGTGAAGTGATCCCGAGGGCTCGCGGCCAGGAAGCGAGCGAGATCGCTGTAGCCGCTTACCCCCGAAAGGTTCGGCGTCGAGAAGGCGAACACCCCGCCGACGCGAAGGAGCCTGTTGACCTTCGCGAGGACCTCGCCCAAGCGGGGGAAGTGCTCGATGACGTACCACATGGTGAGCACATCGGCTCGGGCGAAGCCGAAGCTCTCCGCCACGTCGAGCTCCTCGAAGCTCACGGAGGCGCACGGAAGCTTGAGTGACTCGCGGACGTAGCGCGCGGCCTCCGGGGAGATATCAACCCCATGCGGGGCGAGTCCCGCATCCCGCGCCGCCGCCAGGAAGGGGCCGTAGGCGCACCCGACATCGATGAGACGCTCGCCCTCGAAGGGACCGTGAACCCCGCGTATCTTTTCCAGGCGCAATGCTCCCATCGTGCGGATGTTCTCGAAATCTTCGAGGTAGGTCTTGCCGTACTGCCTGCGGTACTCCTCCCCGAAATAGCTCGCCCCGTAGCTGGTGCGATCCCGAGCGAAGTCGGCCTCGTACACCATGTTGCAGGTGGCGCAGCGAAAGAAGGTTCGGTCCTCCATGCGCTCTATGGCCGGATTGGTGCAGGAGGCGCACACGGGACATCCGGCGAAGCCGGAGAAATCGAGCCCCTCGAGATGGGCCGCGATCGAGCGCTGGGCCTCGCCTGCGATCCGTGCGCACTGCTCATGGAGCGTCCGCCGGTCGGCAAGGAGGCGCTTGAGGCTGCGCAGATCGAGCTCCGAAAGACCCGCCTCGGGGAAACCGGCGATCCGAGCCAAACGTCGATGGTAGGGAGTCGGATTGACGAGGATTGCCGCCACCCCGGCGTTGACTGCCTCGTAGGCGGTGAGGCCGAAGGAGGTAAAGACGATGTCGAAGCGATGAAGCTCCTCCTTGAGATCGGGGGAAGCCGGGAGGAGCGCGACGCCGGAAGGCAGCGAGAAAGGGCGGGAGAGGGGCCCGCGCGCAACCGTGATCTCGGATGGAGTGAAGAGCTCCTCACCGACCAGGGTCGCGGCGACCTTGGCGGAGAGCCCCTCCGGATCCTCGCCGCCGAAGGCGATGAGGATCTTCCCGGTCGCATCCCCGGGAAGGCGCTTGCGTCGGGGAAGCGAGAGAAAGGCCGGCGAGAAGATGTTTGCCTTGCTCACCTCGGAGGGAAGAGGCAGGGTGTCGATCAGATAGGGGATCCACTCTCGCGCGCTTCCGCCCTCGTCGATCCCGACCACCGGGGCGCGCGCCTCGAAGGCGGCATACTCTTCGCGGGTCGTGGCCCTGCGGTCGAGGACGATGCAGTCCCAGGGGCCCCCCGCTTCGATCGCAAAGCACAGCTTCTCGTCGGGAAGCGGCATTGCGGCGCTCGAGAAGACCTCCTGCGCCCGCTCCTGCCATTCGCGCTGCTCGGGCATGAGGATCGAGGCGCCCGAAAGGGAGCGAGCAAGCTCGATGCAGCGCTTGAGGTGACCGATCCCGTCGCCGGGTCGGATCGAAGGGACGAGCAGCACCCTACGCTGCCGGGGCGCGGAGGCGCCCGTTCGTCGGGTCTCGACCGGCGCATCGGCCGAGCCTGCAAGCTCCCCCTCCGCGCGGGGAGGCTCCCCACCCTCGCGCGGGCCGGCGGGATCCTTCCTCTCGGACAGCCACGCGACGAGCCGGCGGGTATCGATCGGGACCCCGCGGTAGAGCCCCTCAAAGAGCCCAACGAGAAAGCGATAGTCGGCCTCGGTGTCCAGGGTCACCGCGGCGTCGGGAAGTCGGAAGGGTCCCGGCGCCGCCGGGCGATTGATCCGATACTCCCCCGCCCGCCGGTAGAGATAGGGACAGACGTGCTCTCGTTCGTAGCGATCGCGCGCTCGCTCGGCCGCCGCAAGGAGCGCCGAGCGCTCGACGATTTCGACCCCGGTACCGATCGGCGCCCCTTCGAAGGCGCTGTAGTCCGCCTGCGCCGCCGCGTGAAGCGGCAGCAGGAGCTCGAGCAGCTCGCTCGAGACGAGCGGATTGTCGGCGGTGGCCCGGACGATGCGCTCGACCGGATAGCGGGCGGCGGCAAGGGCGAAGCGGGCGAGGACGTCCTCCTTGGGGCCTGCAAAGGCGAGAAAGCCGCAGGCGCGCGCATGGGGCTCGAGCTCCGCGAGGCTCGACTCGTCAGTGAGAAGAAGGTAGAGGTCGGCCCGCACCCGCCGCAGCGCGATCATCGCGTGCTCGATCACCGTGCGGTCCGCGAGGGGAAGAAGCACCTTGCGGGGAAGGCGGGTCGAATCGAGACGCGCCTGGAGGAAAATCCCGAGGCTCCCGGCGAGACCGCCGAGGTCAGGCGATCCTTCGCTCGCCTCGGTCGCTCGGGGGGCAGGCTTTCGGCTCATACCTCGGGCACCTCCCACAGCTCGGTGACGCTGCGCGCATCCTGTTTGAAGCGAAAGCGATTGACCTCGACCCAGGCACGCGCCTGCCGGAAGCTCCTCAGGGCGTTCAGGTAGCCCCCTGCGCGGAAGAAATAGGGAAACAGACGCGAGCGCGGAAGAGTCCCCGAGTCGCCGGTGAAGCGTACGGAGAGGTTCTTGAGATAGAACAGCCGGTAGTCATCGTTCGGGGTGGAGTCCTCGGAGGGAAGCTCGCCGGCGTAGCTCACGTGGAGGGCGGTGCTGCAGAGGATCTTCTCGCCCCACATGTAGCTTCGGAAGCCGAAGTCCATCTTCTGCCAGTAGGGATTTGTGAGGGTCGAGTCGTAGCCTCCCACGAGGATGAAGCGCTCCTTGTTGTAGACCCCGCAGTAGTCGAAGGGAAAGAGGCTCATCATCCCATCCGAGGAGGGCTGGAGGGCCAGAACCTTGAGGAGCTTGTTGTAGAAGGCGGGAGCCATGATGGTTGGCATGGTCTCAAACCGAGCGTTCTGCATGAGGGGAACTGAGCACAGACAATCGCTCTCCCGGATCCGCTCGAGGATGCGCGCCGCAATCGAGGATGAGGGGAGCTTCATGTTGTTCCACACGACAAATACGAGCTCCCCCTTCGCCTCCTCCACCCCCATGTTGATCTGCTCTCCCCGCGAGGTTGCCTCGTGAAGGACCATGAACTTGATGCTCGGAAAGTCCCGGGAGAGGTTTTCGATCTCGTAGGAGGCGGTGGGACCCTCGATGGAGATGATCTCCTCGGCACCCAGGCGGGCAAGCTCCTCAAAAAAGGCGTGCTTGAAGAACCGTCCTCCGCGGTTGAGGAGCAGCACGGTGAGGGGAGTCGGAAAGCGACGGGCGCGCCCCGAGCGCCCCCCGCCGACGACCGTGTAGGGAACGGTGAGCCGCTTAGAAGTTGAAGGTATAGTACTCATCGCAGGCCTTGCAGAGCGCGGGATAGTCTTCGGCAACATGCCTGACGTGGAGCGCCTGACCGCGCTCCCACACGGCGGAGAGCTCTTCCTCGAAGAGATTCCCCAGGGGGTGCTCCCGAGCAAGATCCTCCCGGCACATCGGCACGGTCCCATCGAGGAGAACGACGAGGTCCCGCTTCAAGTGCCAGCAGGGCAGCCGCACGATCGGCGAGAGATCGGTTACCTTCAGCTGCGGCAGGAAGCCCGAGAACCAGTCGTACTTCTGAATGATGACGTTCGGAACTCGCTCCTTCCACTTTTGATAGAAGGCCTCAAGGTCGGATTCGTTGGACGCCATCCTGACCGCCTGAACGTAGACCCTGCCGGGGAAGAGCGCAAGGAGACGCTCGCAGGTGGCATGCGCCTCTTCCCATCCCTGCCCGCGAAGCTCCCGGTAGAGCTCGGGGGTGGAGGCATCCAGATCGACGATCCAGGTGATGCGGTTGTCGGAGGATCTCGCAATCTCCTCGAGAACCCCTTGCCTCCATCCGACCCCCGAGGTCTCGATGAGGGCGCTGAGTCCCGCGTGCCGGTGGAGCTCGGCGAGGAGAGCCGGAAGCTGCGAATGGAGGGCAGGCTCGCCCCACAGCGAGAGGCTCACGGTCGCATCCTCGCTGAACGCGGCGAGCTGCTCAACGATGCGCCGGAAGCGCTCGGGGTCCATCTCGTTGCGGCGTTCGAGGGCGTCGGGAACGAGCTTCGGATAGGGGGAATAGCTGACCGCCTGCGTCACCCCGTCGGTGACCTGCACCTCCACGAAGGCCGGCAGGGTACGAAGCAGCTCGCCTCGCCTTCTCACGGTCTCCAGGAGCGCGGCCTCCTCCGTCGCGCCCGCCTCCATGAACCGCCGGGTAAGCTCGTAGTTGCGCCGGGTGTCGCAGGCGAGCTGAACCCGAAGGAGGCGAAGATCAACCGGCGAGATGATCGTTTCGATGTCGAAGGCGTTGATGTCCCGCTGGATCAGGGCAAAGAGGCTGTCGCGCTGGATCGCCCCGTCACCCCCCGTGAGGAGGCGCGGAAGCTCCCGCGCAAGGCTCCCCTTCAGAATCTCGGGGGCAAGCCCCTCGGGATAGGCATCCGCGAAGGTGTAGTCGGCGTAGTAGCGCCGATGACTCTCGTACATCCGAGCGGCAAGGGAGCGATCGTAGAGGGGACAGTCGCCGTAGAGGTAGAAGAGGTCCTCGGGACCGGCAATCTCCACGAGGGCCGCGACGAGCTCGCGCAGGCTCCACTGCGCGCGATCGACCCCGATCACCTCAAGCTCCGCCCCTGAAGGGGAGCGGGCGCTCGCAGGCCGCTCGCCGGCAGGAAGGCTCGCCGCCCCAAGGAGGTGGATCCGATCCGCTCCGGGAAGGCTCGCCGCGAAGGAGAGCGCGCGCGCAAAGGCGTGCCCGCCCCCGGGAAGGGGTGCGAAGGCATGGCGCGAGAGGCCGCAGGCGTTTATCGCGACGACATTCCCCATGGTCTGATTATCGACAAATCCAAATGGGGTTCAAGTCTGCCAAGCGCGTTTTTCCGTCTTCAATTGCCAAGCCGGAGCGAAAAGTGTACTCTTGGGCCGCCTATGGCAGATTCGACGGGCAGACGCTTCAAGGTATCCGAGATCACCGAGCTCATCCGCATGGCCCTCGAGTCCCAGTTCTACGACATCACGGTGGAGGGCGAGATATCCAACTTTCGCCCATCGAGCACCGGTCACTACTACTTCACCCTCAAGGACAACGAAGCGGTCATCTCCGCGGTGATGTTCCGCAATCGACTCTCCGCGCTCTCCTTTACCCCGGCCGACGGTCAGATGGTCGTCGCCTCGGGAAACGTCTCGGTGTATGCAAAACGGGGGAGCTATCAGATCATCGTCGAACGGATGGAGAAATCGGGAGAGGGCGACCTTCTTGCGATGCTCGAGGAGCGAAAGCGGAGGCTCGCAGCCGAAGGGCTCTTCGATGCGCAGCGCAAGCGGACCCTGCCCCCCTTCCCGACCTCCGTGGCGGTTGTCACCTCGCCGACCGGCGCGGCGCTTCAGGACATCCTGAACGTCACCCGACGACGAAATGCCGGAATCAACATCGTGATCCTCCCGGCCCCCGTGCAGGGGGAGGAGGCGGCGGCGAAGATCGCCCGCCAGATCGAGCGGGCCAACTGGTACCGGCTCGCAGAGGTCATCATCGTTGCGCGCGGGGGCGGCTCCCTCGAGGATCTCCTGCCCTTTTCGGACGAGCTGGTGGTGCGCGCCATCGCCGCCTCCCGGATCCCGGTCATCTCGGCAGTCGGTCACGAGATCGACGTCTCGCTCGCGGACCTTGCCGCGGACCTCCGGGCTCCCACCCCCTCCGCCGCGGCGGAGCTCGTGAGCGCCAAGCGCGACGAGCTGCTCGAAGAGGTTCGCACCCTCGAGCTGTCGATGGGGCGCGCGATGCGCCGCTGGGTCGAACGGGTGCAGCTTCTCCTTAAGGGCTTCACGCCGGAGAATCTGGAGCGCAACTTCCGCATCATCGTCCAGCCCTTCCTGCTCGGACTCGATGACGCGAAGGAGGGGCTGCTGCGCGCGCTCTCACAGCGGCTCGCCGACAGCCGCCATCGCATCGAGCTCCTGTCGAGCGAGCTTGCGGCGAGCTCGCCTCTCGAGATCCTCAAGAGGGGCTACGCGGTCGTCACCGATCGGGAGAGCGGCAGCCTTATTACCTCTGCGGCGCAGACCGCGCAGGGCAAATCCATTCGGGTGCGGCTTCACGCGGGTCGCCTCGAAGCGGAGGTCCAGGAGACAGTGCCATGAAGAGTTTTGACCATGAAGAGTTTTGAGGAGCGCCTCGCGCGTCTTGAGGACCTGAATGCAAAGATCACCGAGGGCAACATCCCCCTCGAGGAGGCGGTCGCCCTTTTCGAGGAGGGAATCAAGCTTGCAAAGGGGCTCGAGAAGGACCTGGCGAAGGTCGAGCGCAAGGTCGAGCTCCTGGTGAACCAGCCCGAGAGCCCGGATGAGGAGCCGAACCTCGAGCTGTTCCCGGAGCTCGGCGAAGGCGCCGACGACGAAAAGCCCGCCCGGCCGCGCGCCAAGGGGCGCGACTGACGCCCCGCCTCCTTTCCTCCCGGCGCGCCCGCCCCCCGGATCGCCGCTAATCCATCAGCGCCGCCGCGCGCTCCCTCTCCTCGCTTCCGCCCGGCTGCGCCCCACTCGCGCCCTTGCGGTGGTTGCGCAGAAGGAGCACCGGCAGGATTGACAAGCCAACCACGAAGGCTGCGACGAGAAAAACGTCGTCGATCGCGGCAACGAAGGCCTGCTTTCCCACGTAGCTCGCGATGAGCAACTGTCCCTTGCTCGCGGCCTGGCTCATGGTCCCGCCGGTGGTCCGCATCGCAAAGCTCGCCAGGTTGGAGGCTATCTCCCTGAAGGCGGGGGAGGAGGAGCTCATCGCCTGCCCGAAGACATCGGTGTGGAGGATGATCCGGCGCGTGAAGAGGGTGCTCAGGATGGCGACCCCGAAGCTGCCCCCGATCTGGCGAAGCACGTTGATGAGCCCCGAGGCCTGTGCCATCCGATGGCCGGGAATCTCCGAGATGGCGACCGCCGAGATCGGCGAGAAGATGAGCCCCATCCCGAGCCCTCGAACGTAGACCGGGATCAGGATCTGCCACCGTTCGGAGAAAAGCGAGAGGAAGCGATACTCGTAGAGGCTCGCGGCCATGAGCAGGAGCCCTATGGCGACCGGTACCTTGCCGCCGAAGCGGTCGGTGAGAACCCCTGCAAGCGGGGAGACGAGCGCCACCAAGAGCCCCATGGGCAGGGTGACGAGCCCTGCCTGCAGGGGGGTGTAGCCGAGCGCCTCCTGCAGGTAGAGCGGCTGGAGGAAGATGCTTCCGAACATCCCCAGGCCGAACAGGAACAGGACGATGTTGCTCAGGGTGAAATCGTAGTTCTTGAAAAGCGAGAGGTCGACGAGGGGATGCTCGGCGGTGAGCTCGACGACGAGGAAGACCGCCAGCGCCACACCAGAAAGCACGAAGCAGCCCAGGATGAAGGGAGAGTGCCATCCGTCGGCGTTCCAGCCCGCGTTTCCATCCGAAAGCCCGAGAAGGAGGCTCACCAGGAAGACCGACATGCTGATAAACCCCAGGAGATCGAAGTCTCGGCTCTCCTCGGCTCGCCGTTCCCGGAGGATCAGGTAGGACACCGCGATCCCGACGATCCCGATCGGACCGTTCACATCGAAGATCGTGTGCCAGGCGAAGTTGTCAATGAGCCACCCCCCGGCGGTCGGCCCCAGGGAGATCGAGGCCGACGAGGAGATCGCCCAGATCCCGAGGGCAAGCCCGCGCTTTTCCTTCGGGAACTCGCGGGTGATGATGGCCATCCCGACCGGCTGGATCAGCCCGCCGCCGGCTCCCTGGACTATCCGAAAGAAGATGAGGGAGGTGATGTTCCACGACAGGCTGCACAGAAAGGAGCCGGCGGTGAAGAGGGCGAGGGCGAGGAGAAAGATCCTCTTCTGACCGAAGCGATCGGAGAGCCATCCGGAGGCGGCGAGCATCACCCCGAAGACCAGCATGTAGCCGGTGATCACCCACTGCACTTCATCCGTAGAGACCCCGAAAACCGTCTCCAGCTTCGCGAGGGCAATGTTCACGATCGTGCCATCAAGAACCGCCATGAAGGTACCGATGCTGGTCGCAACGAGCACCAACCACGGGTAGACCGAGCTGGTAGGCATAAGCTGGGGGACGCGGTCGATGAGACGATCGCGGAAACTCGACAGGGCACGCTGCATCTCTGTTGATTCCTTATTGTTTGTCTCAGGAATATAGCGATTTCGCGAAGCGGCGGCAACTGACAGGTTGCTGGCAATGTGATTGACCCGCTGCCAAAACGGCGGTTTCGGTTGAGCCTCTTGCCCCAATTTGGTTCGAGAAGACGTCGTTTTGGCAGCTGCCTTTGCGTCTGTCAGCACCCTGCTAGAGGGAGGGCCCCAAGGAAAGCGGGGCGATCGGGATCTCCTTCACTGCCGTGGGAGCCCTCCGCGCGTACGGGCGCCTTCCGACCGTCTGCCCGGCATCAGTCGCTCGCCTTGGGCAGGAGCGGCGGAAGGGTCACGTAGTCGTGAGGCTTTACCCCCCACTTCGCGAAGAGCCCCTGGTTCACCTCGAGGGCATAGCGGACCGCGTGCTCGGACTGGATCGCTTCGAGGGATTCGGGGCTCATGTGATAGATCTCTCGAACCTCGCCGTCGGCGGAGATGTAGGCGATCGAAAGCGGAATGAGGGTATTCTTCATCCAGAAGGAGAGCTGCTCGTCGTAGGGAAAGATGAAGAGCATCCCGTGATCCTCGGGCATGCTCTTTCGAAACATGAGGCCGCGGGCACGCTCGGCAGGTGTGTCCGCGATTTCCACGGTAAGCTGCTTTCCCCCGAGGGTGAGGGTGTAGGTCTTGACCTTCGGCGCGCAGGAGGCAAGCAGGAGAGCTGCGAGCGCGCATGCGCTGGCCACGGTCGACTTCTTGAACATCGCGACAAGATCCTTTGTTAGAACTGCTTGAGGAATTCCTCGCGCGAGACCGCGCGCTCCGATTCCTGCATCTTGCCGGCCGCCTTCAACGCGTCGAAGATCGTCCGGTCGATGTACTTTACACTCAAGGGATGCTCAAGGGAAAGACGGTAGGCCGCCGACTCCCAGACCACCTCCTGCGGATTGAGGAAGGCGGGCTGTCCGTACTTGGCGACGAGGGTGGTGTACATCGTATAGAAATCGATCTCGGAGGGGTTCAGCACGAGGGTGATGGTGTAGAGCAGCTTGTCATGGAACTGGAAGTAGGCGCGTCGGATGTAGGAAAAGCCCGCGCACTCGATGAGGTTGTCGTCGGGGCGCTGGAGCATCGATACGTCGGGATCGCCCTTGTAGTCGAAGTAGGTATCGGCCTGAAGCGCCTTCTTGGCGGCGTCGAGGCTCATCCCCAAGTGGAGCTCCCGAAAGCCGTCGGGGACCGGCTCCGGCCCGGCGGCGTAGACCGGGAGGGTGAGCGCAAGGAGAGACGCGAAGAGCGCCACGGCGCATCGTCGAGGGTTCACATCCATCCTATCGGTCGCACTCGTTGATTTTTTACCGTTTTCCACTATACTACGCCCGATGATCGGAGACCGTTGGGTGAAACGCGCGGCGCTCCTCGCGGGAGTTGCCGTCCTCCTTGTCTCATGCGCGACGACGAAAGGCTCGCTTTTTCGCTCGATCGCCGCCTCACAGGGAGCCTCCCAACCCGCCTCCGCGCAGACCGGGCCGACGGTGGTCCCCACCACGCCCCCGCCTGGACCGGCGCAGCCGGTCGGACAGGCGACAGCGACCGCCCAGACCCCCCAGGCCGCCGGGCAGAGCCAGGCCGGTCTGAAGATCGACTCTCAGCCGGAAGGCGCCCACGTCTACGTGAACGACCAATATATCGGGGATACCCCCCTCTTCTACACAGGCTTCGGCGCGGGGACCGTTCGGCTCACCCTCGAGCGTAGCGGCTTCTACCGAAGCGATCAGTGGGTCAACCTCGACCCTGCGAGCTACGCGACCATCACCGTCCAGCTCCAGGCGATCACCGGCTACCTCAGTCTGTCGGTCGGCCCGACCGCGGCCGAACCGCAGATAACCGTCGACACCCAGATCATCCAGCCCGGGATAACCCAACTTCCGATCGGTCCCCACACCCTAACCGTCTCCGCCTTCGGCTACGAGGACTTCAGCACCCCGATCGACATCCAACCCCACGCCACGGTGTCGCTCTCGGTCCAGCTCAAGGTCGCCGCCTTCAGGCTGGCCGACCTCACCCTCTCGCGTCCAATCCTCAATCCAGCGAATCCGGGCCAACTGGGCGAGCTGGCGATCGGCTTCAAGGTGAGCGGGCCCGGAACCGGAGAGGTGCGGATCCTCTCTCCGGACGGGCAGACCGTGTGGCAGAAGAAGCTTCCGCCCTTCGTCCGGCGCAGTCAGGGGGTGGAGTGGAACGGGCGCGCTCCCGACGGCTCGCCCCTTCCCGATGGGAACTACCGGATCGTGGTCGAGGGAAGCAGCGAGGCGCCGGGAGCGCTCCCCGCGCGGGGCGCGCTCGTCACCCGCAGCATCGAGACCACCATCCCGATCTCGAGCCGGGCGATCATCGCGCCGAGGAGCCTCTTCTCCGGGACCTCCGGGCTCCTCTTCACCGCGACGCCTGACGTCTTGCCCCTCGGGAGCTTCGAGGTGGAGGTACTTGCGCTCGCCCATGTCGAAAGCATCGGCGCGCTCGTCCCGCTCCAGCTCGGTGTCCGCTTCACCCCGGTCTCGGGCCTCGAGATCGACGCCCAGGGAACCGCCGAGATCGGCAATCCGGCGGTCACCCCCTACGCGATCGGAGCAGCGGCGAAGCTCAGCCTCCTTCAGCCCGCCCCGCAAGGCGGCTTTGGGGCGGCGGCCACCGCCAAGGTGACCTATCTCACCGGTACGACGGCCGATGTCCTCACCAACTTCACGGGCCTCTCGCTCGGCGCGCCGCTTGAGTACCGCATCGGGCCCTTCGCGCTCCTCCTGGATCCGGAGCTGATCCTTTCTCCCTTCCAGGTGAGCTACCAGGGCAGCCTCGAGCCCTCTACCTCCGCCGGAGGCGGGCAGGCCGCCTTCTCATCCTGGGGCTACGCGCGGGCGGGGCTCATGCTCGACTTCGGCACGGTCATGAGCGGGCTCTCCGCCTCGCTGCGCACCCTGCCCTTCGCGCAGGGGCTCGGGCTCGACCCCGTACCCCTCGAGGCGGGGTGGGAGCTGCATTGGCTTCCGCCCAACAGCAACCTGGTCCTCACCGCGGCGGTCGCCGGGGAGTTCAGCCCGACGCTCGGCTACTACCTGATGGCCGGAGCGGGGATCGGGCTCCTCCACTGACAGGGGCGCACCACCCGGGCCTCCCGCCGCGGCGGAGGGTGCGGCTGCGGGGCTCAGGGCTTGACGCCGATGCGCCCGGTGTAGTCGATGCGATTGAGCAGGATGTGGCGCCCGCTTGCGGGCGAGAAGTACTCGTCGACCGCGCGGCGCGCTCCCTCGAAGTGGCCGTAGTCGTCGATGATGAGGACCCCTCCCGACACGAGGAGGGGATAGAGCAGGGCAAGCTCCCGCGCGGTCGACTCGTACCAGTCGGTATCCAGGCGTAGGAGGGCGATCCGCTCGGGACGCTGCCGCTCGAGGGTTTCGACCACGTCCCCCTCGACGAGGACGGTCGACTCCTCAGGCCAGCCGCAGGAGCGGAGGTTGGAAGCGACCTCGTCGCGAGCGATCGCCCACAAGGTGAAATTGGCGGCTTCGCCGCGGCGGTCTGCCTCCCAGCGCTCGCGCACCCCCTTCCCGTTCCAAGCGATCCGGTCGACCTCGCTGGGCTCGGTCGGCCCCGAGAAGGTGTCGTAGAGCCATAGGCGCCGCTCGAGCTCTCCCCTGCGTCCGACCGAGCCTCCCGCTGCGGCCCCCGCGGCTTGCTCGAGCCTGCCGCCTGCCGCGGCAGCGAGGAGGGTCTTCGCGGCGAGCATGCAGGAGCCGCCCCTCCACACCCCGCATTCCACGAGGTCCCCGGGAACACCCGAGTCCCAGAGGTAGCGCACCGCCTGGTAGAGAGCGAAGCCGCGCTCGAGGGAGGTCATGGTGAAGGGCCGCACCTCTTCCCACAGGGCGAGGAACTCGGGCGGCAGGTCGATGCGGTACTGGTCGGGGGTGATGACCCCGAAGCCCTTCGCCTGAAGCTCGTCGATTGCCGCTCGCTCCGCCTCGTACATCCTACCCCTCGCTCTTCGTGGAGCGGTCGAGAAGGGCGTTGAACTCCTCCTCCGAGACGATCGTCACGCCGAGGGCTCGCGCCTTCTCGAGCTTGCTCCCCGCGCCCGGACCGGCAAGGAGGTGGGTCGTCTTGCCGCTCACCGAGCCGACCACGCTTCCCCCCCGGCGCTTGACCTCCTCCATCGCCCGCTCCCGCGGCTTCCATCGCTCGAAGGTCCCGCTCACGCACCAGGACTGGCCGGCGAAGATCTGCGCTGCCTGCGGAAGGGCCTCGCCCGCCTCCTCGGCGAGGTTCAGCCCCGCCTCCCGCAGCCGTTCGATCTGACGGCGCACCTCCGGGCGTGAGAGCTCGGCGAGGATGGTGGAGGCGGTCTTCTCGCCGATGCCGGGGATGGCCGTGAGCGCGGCAAGCTCGCCGCGCTCGACGAGGGCAAGCAGCTCGTCGATCGAGCGGTAGCCCGCCTCCCCGAGGAGCTCCGCCACCTTCTGGCCCAGCTCGGGGACCCCGAGCGACTGGAGCACGATCCGGAAGGGCTGGGCCTTGCTCTTTGCGACCCCCGACTTGATGAGGGCGATCTTCTTCTCGCCGAACCCCGGCAGCTCAGCGAGCTTGTCGTAGTCGCAGAAGTAGATGTCGGACGGTTCGCGGAGCATCCCCTGCGCGATGAGCACGTCGATGGTCTCGGGGCCGAGATTGTCGACGTCCATCTGTCCGCGCGCGGTGAAGAAGAGCAGCCTCCCGCGCACCTGCGAGGGGCAGCCTCGGTTGGGGCAGAAGTGATGGGCCCCGAGAAGGACGAGGTGCGTCCCGCAGTCGGGGCAGACCTCCGGCATCCGCCAGGTGCTGTTCTCCTCGCTCTTTTCGATGACCCGCTCGACGGCCGGAATGACGTCGCCGCGGCGCGAGACCGCGACCGTGTCCCCGACTGCTAGCTCGAGCATGGCCACGTAGTCCTGGTTGTGAAGGGTGACGTTCGAGATGGTGGAGCCCCCGATCGAGACCGGCTTCACGCGGGCGACCGGGGTAATCCTGCCCGTGCGCCCGACCTGGACGTCGATCCCCTGCACGACGGTGATCCCCTCGGGGGCCTCGAACTTGTAGGCGATCGCCCAGCGGGGATGGTGGCCGGTGTAGCCGAGAAGCTCGCGCGCGGCGAGCTCGTCCACCTTCACCACCAGCCCATCGATTTCGTAGGAGAGGCTGCGCCGCTCTTCGCTCCGCCGCTTCAGGTAGTCCGCCATCGCATCGAGCCCGCCCACCGTCCAGGTGGGATGCTCCGAGCGCGCAAGCTCCGCGAGCCGCTCGGCTTGCGCTCCGCTCGCGAAGAGCCCAAGCTGCTTGCTCACGCGAAGCCCGAGGCGCTCAAGCTCGGTCAGCACCTCGACGTGCGAGCGAGGCGGGCGATCGGTCGAGCCGCCGAAGAAGCCCTCGTAGGCGAAGATGTTGAGGGGAATCTTGGCCACATCGGCGCTCTTCACCCGCCGCAGGCTGCCGGCAGCGAGGTTGCGCGGGTTCGCGTAGGGAAGCTCGAGGCTCGCGTTGATCTCCTGAAAGCGGTCGAGGGGAAGGTAGATCTCGCCGCGCACCGCGACGGTTACCGGGCGCGCCAGCCGCAGGGGGATCGAACGGATCGTGCGCACGTTCTCGGTGACGTCGTTGCCGCGCACCCCGTTGCCCCGCGTCACCCCGCGCGCGAGGAGCCCCTCCTCGTAGTACAGCACGATGGAGGCCCCGTCGATCTTGTCCTCGACGATGAAGGCGAGCTCCCGCTCCACGCTCGCGCTCGTCTTGCGCGCCCAGCTCAGGACTTCGTCGAAGGAATAGGCCTTGTCGAGGCTCAAGACCGGGATGGTGTGCTCGACCTCGGGAAGCTCGGAGGAGAGATCGGACCCCACCCGCTTGGTGGGGGAGTCCGGCTTCGCAAGCGCTGGGTGCTCCCGCTCGAGGGCGAGGAGCCGATCGAAGAGCCCGTCGTACTCCCGGTCCGAGACCGTCGGGGCGTTGAGGACGTGGTATTCATGCTCGTAGCGCCTGAGGAGATCCGAAAGGCGATCGATCTCCTGCGCCGCCTCTCGTCGATTCACCCCCCCCCCCTCCCGGCTCTCCGCGCTTCGTCAGGGGCTAGTCGACCTTCCGCAGGAAGGCGTCGCGATACCCCCGATCGATGAAATGGTAGAGGACCGAGCCGCCCTCGTCGGAGTTGAGCGGACCGACCAGCACCTTATACAGCTCGCGCGTGCCCTTTCGGGCAGCATACACCGAGACCGGGTAGAGCGGCGAGAGGGAGCTTGCCATGTTCAGGGCGCTTCCCGACTCCAGGAAGACCCCGAGCTGGACGTAGTATTTGTCGGAGACAAGCGAGCTCTCGGCCCGGATCGCCCCGCCTGCGGCGGGGGCTGGGCCGCTCGTCGGGGCCGCAGCGGCCTGCGGGCGCGCGCCTGCGGCGGGGGCGGCCCCTTCTGCCGGCGCGGGCGCCTGGGCGGGAGCCTGCGCCTCGGCCTGGGGAGCCGCCGCGAGGGCCGCTGCGCCCGGCGCGGCAAGACTCGGGAGGGGAAGCTCGCCGCGAAGGGCGAACTCCGGTCCCGCGACCGGTGGGGCCGGCTCTGCAAGGGCCAGAACCCGCGGGTTGATCCCCGACGGCAGCGAGGGAGAGGCCGAGGGAGAGGCGAGCGAACCGCCTGCGGGGGGAACGAGGGTGGGAAGCTCCGAGGCTACCGGGCCCGCCTGGGCAAGGGCCGGCCCGGCGCCCGCCGGTGCCGAGGGCGCCACCGGCACGAGCTGCGGCGCGGCCTCGGCAGGGGGTTGGCTCCCGGAGAGCCCCGCCACCTGCGGGGTCGCGAGGGCCAGCTTCGGCTCGGGGAGCTGCGCGATGGCCGGAGGCCGGTTGCTCACCGGGGGGGTCGCTTCGGGCTGGAGGGCGACGACTCTGGGGCTCTCGCTCGGCTGCGCGGGAGGCGTCGGGGCGGCCGGAGCGGCAACGGGCGCCTGCGCGGAGCGGGGAGCGGCGGCCCCGGGAGCAAGCTCGGCCACCTGCGGCGCAGGAAGGGGTCCGCCGCCGGGGGCGGCCGCGGCGGCGGCAGACGGGGCCGCTTCGGCCTGAGGCGCCGCAGGGGCCGGCGCCGCTCCCTTCTTTGCCAGGTACTGATTCAGGAAGGCCAGGCTCGTCGGATCGCCGACCCCGGCGGCCGGGTAGACATCCGAATCAGGGCTGTAGGGAAGGTCGCCGGGACCGCCCGAGGCGAGGGGCTGTTTCGCAAGGGTCACGCGCACATGGGCCGTCGTGCCGGGGACAATCCCGAGGGCATCCCCCGCCTGCTTGGACACGAGGAGGAGCAGCCCGCTTCCGCCGCTGCGGTCGATGATCAGTACCGTCGCCTGCTTGCCGGTGTCGAGATCCTCCACGCTCACGAGGGTGTTCTGCGGAAAGGAGTCGGATGCCCCGTAGTACCCGCTTGCGGGGAAGACGCCGTAGACGCTGACCGCCGAGCTACCCTCCCACACCTGCTGCGCAAAGAGAGCGCCCGCGCTCGCAAGGGTAAGGAAGAGAACCAAGATCCGCTTCATTCGACACGCTCCTGCGGAGGATCCGATGCGGCACCCCTACAACGTGGAGGGGTTCTGCCATCCCTTCATCACGTCACGAGCGATCTCCTCGCCGAGCGCAAAGCAAAGGTCGTAGGGCTTCTTCGTCGCCAGGTCGTGGGGGGTAATCGAAGGGGTTACGTCCCCTTCGGAGATCGTCTCTCCGGTCGCGAGCTCGGTGAACTTGTAGTGGATCATGCTGGGCACGGCGGCCGGATAGGGATCCGTCGGAAAGGTGAGCTTGATCTCAAGGAGAAAGTGAGCGCCGCCCTCCGTCGCTGCGCTGACTGCCCAGGACTCGGGCCGCGGCGCAAGGGTGTCGGAAACGGCGGTCTTCTGCGGGAGCCCGGTATCGAAGATGATGTTCCCGGAGTCGAAGAAAAGGGTCATCACTCCATCCTCGATGGCGACGAACCGATCCACGTTTTTTTCCTGCGAATCGCCGCGCAGCTGCATCTGAGTGTAGAGCATAACGGTTTCGGCATGCGCGAGTTGGGGAAGAAGGAGGAGGACACCCCCTGCGATCGCGGCAACGAATACTCTCTTCATGTGACCACCCTTCGTACTCGAACGATCGACCCGCTGCGCGGGCCATACCTCTTCTCCCATTATCGGCCGACTCGCGCGCATCCATGAGGGGTTATCCCGATCCGAAACAGGTTGAACTGCCTCCCATTCCGTGGTAGGTTGCGCTACACATGAACTACTATGTCATCCAAGTGATGACGGGAGATGAAGAGCGCTATCTGAAGCTTACCCAGCGGGCCTTTCAGGTGGCAAGCGAGCCCTCGGCGCAGATCTTCGCGCCGGAACGGGGACTCCACGGCCCACCGCAGGAGGCGGAGACGGGCCGCCTGCTCTGGCCGCGCCGGCGGCTGACGATCATCAAGCGCGGGGTCCGAAAGCAGGTCCTGGCTCCGATCTTCCCGGGCTACCTCTTCTACGAGGCAGAGAGCGTTTCGCCCGGGGCTTTCGGTCTCCTGAAGCGCTTCTCCGGCTTCATCAAGTTCCTCAAGGACAACCACAACATCCAGCCCCTGGCCGGGGAGGACCGCGAGCTCCTCCTGCACTTCATCTCCTTCGGAGAGATCGTCGACAGGTCGAAGGTCTACCTCGATGCAAATCGGCGAGTCCGCGTCGCGAGCGGCCCCTTGAAAGGGCTTGAAGGACGAATCGTGAAGGTCGATAAGAGAAAAGGGAGGGCCAAGGTCCGCCTTTCCCTCTATGAGAACTCGTTTCTCATCGATTTCGGATTCGACCTCCTCTCGGCGGCGGAGAAGAATGAAGAAGGCAAAGCGTGACGGAATCTACATTGTCGGCGCGGGATTCGCGGGGCGGGCCATTGCGCAGGAAATCAACAAGAAGGGGATTCTCGGTCGCGTTGTCGCCTTTCTCGACGACGATCCGACCAAGATGGGAACCCAGATCGATGGGATACCCGTCGTGGGGCCGATCGAACGGGTCGAGGCTCTCCTCGCGGCCCGCCCGGCCGCCGAGGCGCTCATCGCCCTTCCCTCCACCTCCCGCGAGAGGCTCAAGCAGATCTACTGCGCCCTCTCCCGCGCCGATTTCGCGCGCATCCGCATCCTCCCCGACGTGAGCCAGATCGTCGAAGGCGACGCCCACCTCATCCAGGCGAGGGAGCTCGACGCCGACGACCTGCTCGCCCGCAGCCCCGTCGCGATCAACCTCAGGGAGAGCTTGGACTACCTGCGGGGCAAGCGCGTCCTGATAACGGGAGCCGGCGGGAGCATCGGAAGCGAGCTCGCGCGGCAGCTCCTGCACGGCGGAGCAGCCCGTCTCTACCTCTTCGATCACGACGAGAACAGCATCTACGAGATCGACAAGGAGCTGAAGCTCCTCCAAGAGGAGGGGGTCGGCGAGCAGGCTACGGTTGTACCCGTCCTCGGCGATCTCCAGGATCGCGACTACGTCCGCTTCATCATGCGCCGCCTTCGCGCCGACGTGGTCTTCCACTGCGCCGCCCACAAGCACGTCCCGATGTGCGAGCACAATCCCGTGGAAGCCATCAAGAACAACGTCTTCGGCACCCGAAACCTCGTCGACGCCGCAATCGAGGTCGGAACCCCGCGCTTCGTCTTCATCTCCACGGACAAGGCAGTGCGCCCGAGCTCGGTCTACGGGGCCTCGAAGATGCTCGCGGAGGAGATCGTCCTGCGAAAGCGTCCCCCACGGGGCGACTACATGGTTGTGCGCTTCGGAAACGTGCTTGGCTCGCGAGGAAGCATCGTGCCCCTATTCAAGAAGCAGATCCTCAAAGGGGGACCGGTCACCATCACGCACCCCGAGGTTTCCCGCTTCTTCATGACCATCCCGGAGGCCTCCTCCCTCGTCCTGAAGGCGGGAGGAGTCGGCAAGGGAGGCGACCTCTACATCCTCGACATGGGCGAGCCGATCCTCATCCGCGAGCTCGCTGAGACGATGATCCGCTTCTTCGGCTTCGCCCCGGAAAGCGAGATACCGGTGCGCTACGTCGGATTGCGACCCGGCGAGAAGCTCCATGAGACCCTCTGGGACTCCGACGAGAGACCGGTGCCCACCGGCTTCCCGCGCATCAACCGCCTGCCTCGGCAGGAGCGGTTCAACGGCTCCTTTGACGGGCTCCTCTCGTCCCTGCACGCCGTGTGCTTCTTCGACCCCGAGCGCCCGCAGTCCTTCCGAAACCGCCGAGAGCTGCGGAGGATCCTCCATGCCCACTTCCCTTCGGTCAACCATGTCGACGAAGAGCCCGAGTACTGAAATCCCATTCGCCCTTCCTTCGATCGGACCGGAGGAGGAGGCCGCGGTCATCGAGGTCTTGCGATCGGGATGGCTCACGACCGGAAGAGTGACGGAGAGCTTCGAGCGCGAGTTTGCCGCGGTCGTCGGTGCCCGCCACGCCCTCGCCGTAAGCTCGGCGACCGCAGGGCTGCACCTTTCCCTCGAGGCGGTCGGGGTACGTCCGGGAGATCTCGTCATCACCTCCCCCTACACCTTCACCGCCACCGCCGAGGTCGCCCGCTATCTCGGAGCCCATCCCCTCTTCGTGGATATCGACCCGGCCAGCCTGAACATCGATCCCGAGCGAGTCGAGGAGGCGCTTCGCCTCCGAAGGCGCGCACGATTCCCGGCCAAAGCCCGCATCGCCGCGCTCATCCCGGTGCACTTCGCCGGGCTTCCCTGCGCAATGGCCGCCCTCCTCGAAGCCGCCCGGCGCCACGGGGTGCCGATCGTCGAGGATGCGGCCCACGCCTTCCCGGTGCGAGCGAGGGGCGCCGACGGCGCTCTTCACTTCGCGGGAACCCTCGGCAGCGCCGGGGTCTACTCCTTCTACGCGACCAAGACCATCACCACCGGCGAGGGAGGAATGGTCGTGACTGAGGATGAGAGGATAGCGCGGCGGGTATCGCTCATGCGCCTGCACGGCATAGACCGCCAGGTCTGGGATCGCTATACCTCCAAGCGCCCGGGGTGGGAGTATCAGGTGGTTGAGGCCGGCTACAAGTACAACCTCACCGATCTTGCCTCCGCCGTCGGTCGGGCTCAGCTCGCGAAGGCGCGCGGCCTGCTCGAGCGGCGCCGGGCGATTGCCGAGCGCTACCTCTCGGCCTTCGCCGAGGCCGATTGGCTCACCCTGCCCCTTTCCTCCGATGAGCACGCCTGGCATCTCTTTACTCTGCGGCTCATTCCCGGTAGACTGACCATCGATCGCGACGAGTTCATCAGGAGCCTCATGGAGCAAGGGATCGGTGCGAGCGTTCATTTCATTCCCCTGCACCTCATGCCATACTACCGCAACCTCTACGGATTCAAGCCACAGGATTACCCGAACGCTCTGCGGGCGTTCCAGAACGTGGTCAGCATTCCGATCTACCCGGGGCTTACCGACGATCAGGTCGAGCGGATCATCAACACCGTGAAATCGATCGGCGAACGGCACTACCGAGGCGGGTCGGATGGCGCTCCCCGGGGATAGCTTCGTAGGCGATCTGACCGTGGAGGGGATGCTCCACGGAGTCGTCGTCCGCGCGGCGATCGACCGCGGCGAAATCCTCTCAATCAGCTATCCGAAGATTCCCAAAGAGATCCGTCTCTTCTTTCCCGAGGAGGTGAGCGGCGAGGGGGCGGTGAGCCTCTTTGCCCAGAAGCTGCCCCTCTTTGCCGAACGCGCGGTCGCCTATCGAGGAGAGCCGGTCATGCTCCTCTGCGGACCCGATGAGCGGCGCCTTGCCGAGGTGGTCCGACAGATCGAAGTGCGCTACCGGACGGACAGCCCTCTCACCTTCGTCCATCCGGCGGAATCCCAGATAGCGGAGCGGCGGGAGGTCGTCTTCGGCGCACCCGAGCGCGCCTTCGACGACGCCTTCCAGATCGTCGAAGGCGAGTACACGACCTGCCCCCAGGAGTACCCCGCAAGCGACCCTCCGGGGGCTCTCGCAACCTTCGAGGACGAGCGTCTGGTGGTCTACTGTCCGACTCAATGGCCCTATCACGTGCGGAATGTCGTCGCCTCCGTTCTCGGGCTTCCGCGCAAGCAGGTGGGAGTCCGGGTGACGCGGATGAGCCCCCCAAAGGATTCCCGGATCTGGTTCCCTTCGATGATTGCCGCCCAGTGCGCCCTGCTCGCCTGGAAGAGCCGCCGGCCCGTGCGCCTGCTGCTCTCCTACGCCGAGGCTGCGGCCCTCCAGCCACGCCGAGCCCCCTCGCGGATAGCGATCCGCTCCGCCCTCGACCGGGATGGGAATCCCACCGCGCACGATATCGATCTTTCCGTCGACTGCGGAGCGGCTCCCATGATGGGCGAGGAGCTCCTCGAGCGCGCCCTCCTCGCGGCGACCGGCCCCTATCAGAGCACCGCCTACCGCCTGCGGGGTCGACTCGTCATGACGAGCGTTCCCCCGATGGATGCCTTTCAGGGCCTCGGGCTCGCGCAGGGCTTCTTTGCCGCGGAAACCCACGCCTCGCGGATCGCCGAGCTCACCCAGACGGACCCCTTCACCTGGAAGGAGCGCAACCTCATTCGGCGCAACGGGCTTCTGTCCGGGGGAGCCCTGCCTGCGAACTATCCTCCGAGCGGCCTCCTCGAGCGCACCGTGGAGCTCTCCGATTTCACCCGGAAGTATGCGGCCTACGAGATGCTGAAGAAGCGACGCGAAAGCATTCGGGAGGGCAGGAGCCCCCTTCGGGGGATCGGGCTCGCCGCGGCCTATCAGGGGGCCGGCTTCATCACCCGAAGCGACGAGCAGGAGCCCGCCACCGTGGTCGTACGCCTGGAGGCGAGCGGGAGCCTCTACATCCTGACCTCCGGAGTCTCCGCAAGCGGCGAGGCGCGCTCGGCGTGGAGCGAGAACGCGGCTCGGATTCTCGGCATCGAGCCAAAACGCATCTTCGTGAACGCCCCCGACACCTTCCTCGTTCCCAACTCCGGCCCGTCCGCCCTCTCGCGAAACATCACGATCATCGGGGAGCTCGTGGAGCGTGCCTGCGAGACGATCGTGCGAAGGCGCTTCCGTGCGGCGCTTCCCATCGAGGTCAAGAAGAGCGCCACCCTTCCGCGTGCGAACCGCTGGAATCCCGAGGAGCACGCCGGCCTTCCCTTCGACCGCCTGTCGTGGGCGGCAGCCGCGGTCGAGGCTGAGGTGGACCCGGTGACCTTCGAGACCTCGGTGCGCGGGATCTGGATGACCGTTTCGAGCGGAAGGGTGCTGTTGGAGAGCGCCGCGCGGCGAGTGATCGAGAACGGGATCGTCCACGCCCTGTGGTGGTGTTCCTTCTGTCACGGCTCTCGCCGCTCGCTCCACGAGCTCCCGCCGATCGCCATCGAGCTGCTGTCCGCGGCCCAGAAGGGTTGGGTCGGAGGTGTCGAGGAGCTCGCCGCCTGCGTCGTCCCGTCGGCCTACGTCTCGGCGGTGGCGCAGGCGACGGGCCGCTACTTCGACGCCCTGCCGATCACCCCGGAGCTCATCCACCGCTACACGGAGGAGTCGTGAATCTCACCTTCACGCTCAACGGCAAGAGCGTCACCGTCAACGTCGAGCCGGACGAGCGGCTGGTTCGGATCCTTCGCGACGAGCTCGGCCTCGCGGGGACGAAGGCGGGCTGCTATCGGGGCGAGTGCGGCAGCTGCTCGGTGCTCCTCGAAGGGCAGGTGGTCCCCTCCTGCCTGGTGCCGGCCTTCGCCCTGCGAGGAGCCACGATCGTGACGATCGAGGGTTTCGCGCGCACGAAGGAGTACGCCGAGATCGTCCGCGCCTTCGAGGAAGCCGAGTACACCCCCTGCGGCCACTGCCACGCCGGACGGCTGCTCGCGATCCACGCCCTGCTCGAGCGCAACCCCTCGCCTACGGAGCGCGAGATCTTGGCAGGACTCTCGGGAGTGCGATGCCAGTGTACGGACGTTGGCTCGCTCCTGCGCGCCGTGAACCTCGTGGCCTACAGCAGAACGCGAAAGCCCCGCGCGAGGGCTCGGCCATGAGCGGCAGCGTCAGGGGAGGCAGCGCTCCATGATCGAATCGAGCGGCTCTCCGAATATCTACACCCCCTCCTCCTTGAGCGAGCTTCTCGCCCTCTACGACAAGCTTCCCCAGGCCCTGCTGTTCAACGGGGGAACCCACATCCTTCGCGGGCAGGGGGACCTCTCCGCGCGAATCGCCGCGAACGTCATCAACATCTCCAAGGTCGATGACCTCAACCGCATCCACCGCACCGAGCGCCATATCGACATCGGGTCCGCAGTGACCGTGAGCCGCATCCTCGACATCGGCGCGAACATCCTGCCTCGCTCGCTGCACGAAGCCTTGGTCTCCATGCTGCCCCCCGCCGTGCGCAACCTTGCCACGCTCGGAGGCAATATCTGCATCCGCGATCGACAGCACACCATCTACCCCGTCTATCTCCTGCTGGAGATCCAGCTCGAGCTGCGCCGACTCGGCTCCGCGCGCTGGATCCCCTTGAGCCGCTTCGCCGGCCCAGGGAGCCATCTCGACATGCAGCGCGGGGAGGTCCTCACGAGAATCCGCATCCCCTTCTCCACCTGGGATCGGGAGGTCTACCGAAGGATCGATCAGGAGCTCGAATCCCCGAACGACTACCTCTCCTTCTGCGGGCTCGCGCGGATGGAGAAGAACGTAATCAACGACGTGCGCTTCGCCTTCGGGACCGCAGGGACGGTAGTCGTGCGCAGCCGAGAGTTGGAGAACGAGCTCATCGGACGCCATCTTCCGCTCGCCCGCCGCGAGACGGTCCCGGTCGCGGAGCTTCTGGAGGCGAACCTCTCCAGCCACGGCGACGGGCTCTCCGCCTTCCAGCGGGATCGCATCCCCAGCATCCTCGGTTGGTTTCTCGAGCGGCTGCTCGAGGAGTGAACCGGCGGTGCGCTGCGGCTAGAGGTGAAAGAGGCGCTTGAGGTCGAAGCGATTTCGCAGCCGATAGTGCAGAAAGAGCATGACGCCGGCAAAGGGCACGAGGGCCTGGAGAACGACGATCGACCAGCTCAAGCCCACCCTGCCCGTGAGATAGCGCTCGATCACCGCATCGGTGCCGGTGCAAAAGAGCGCAACGGCGAGACTCACAAAGGCGACGAGGTTGAGGCCTCCGAAGCGCACCCGGGAAATGACGAGCACCAGCAGGGCGGCGATGACGACGAGCAGGATGAGGAGAGGAACGCTCAAGCCGAAGAACCACTCGAGCCCCCCGCTCGCCGCGTCGACGGCGGCTAGGAAGCCGGCCGAGGCAAAGAGCGTCCCGGCGGCGATCAACCATGGCCATCTACGGGCATAGAGCACCAGGGTGCTCACGATCCAGGCCAGGATTACCGCGGCGGTCGGATAGATCGACCAGCCGACGCTCGCGTGGACGTGCAGGTCGCTGCCCATGACGACGGCGATCGCAATGGCGCCCAGGATGGAGATGACCTCCCAGACGAGCTTTCGGCGCATGCGTGCGTTCATGCGCGGCTTGTCGTCCGATTCAAAATCCGGATACCGCTTCTCCGCCGGCTCCGCGTCCGCAATCCGCTGAATCGGGGTGTCGCACAGCGGACAACTCTCAACCCCGCCGTCGACCTCTACGCCACAACGTGAACAGTACGGCATCTACCGACCTTGCGCCGAACCCGCAGCTCGGCGGCTAGTTGCTTTCCATTCTAACGTGAATCCCGAGTTTTACAAGGGTGGTGAAGAATCGTCGCTCCACCTCGGTTTCCCGGATCATCCGCCCGAAGCTGATGTAGGCGCTCTGCCCGTAGGAGACGATGGCGCAGCCGGTTTTGTTCCATTTGCTCGGGGCCGGGATGAAGTCGAAGCGTTCAATCAGCTGCGATAGACCCTCCGGCATCGCGACCACCCCGAGATTCGTCAGGACCGAGCTCACCAGGGCCTCTCCCTTGGAGAAGTAGAGAAACGGGAATACCAGATTCTTGATGAGCAGCGGGACCGCCCGCACAAAGGGGTTCCGCTCTCCGCGGATGTTGCGCGCGATCTGCTGGTTGATGAATCGCCCGTCGACGGCAACCTTCATGAAGTGATGAAACAGGGTGATGGTCTCCTCGAGGCTGTAGCGACCGAGGCGCATGTCGATTCCGGGCATCACGAAGAGCGAGAAGTTGCGCATGGTCTTCGTCGCGTAGATCCTGCGCAAATTGACCGGAACCTCGAGGCGGATGAACTTGCCCGCTCGGCGCCGCGCTGCCGGCGGCAGCTCCAGATAGAGATCATGAAGCGCCTTCGCGAGAACCGCCGCAAGGAAAACGGTGATGGTTACCCCGTGCTCCTTGGCTTTGCCCGCGAGCTCATCGACGGGCACGATTCCCGTGAGGATCCGGTAGACCCCACCCGGCAGCAGGCGATAGGGCAGACGGAAGGCTCGGCGGTGCGGCTCCGGACCCGGGATGCTCTTGGTGAAGTAGCGACGATAGGCATCCTCGAACTCGTCGGAATCGGGCGCGCTGTCCTTGCGGAAGATGTCCCCCGGATCGCAGGGCCCACAGCGCAGGAGCGAGAAGTACTCAAAGAGAAGCGCTCGAAGAAAGGTCAGCGCCCCGGTGCCGTCCGTGATGATGTGCGAGAACTCGACCGCCACGCGGCGTCCGAACGCGCGAACGCGGAACAGGTAGGTTCCCCGCATCCCATGCGAGGTGCTCATGCACGGCCATCGCGAATCGGCGACCACGCGGGGAGTTTCCTCCTTTCTCACGAGATAGTGCCAGAAGATTCCCGCTTTCACGTGCACGAGGTAGTAGGGGAAGCGCGGCATGATGTTCGCAAGCGCGGCCTGGAGGGCGCTTGCGTTGACCGGCCCCTTCAGGGTCGCCGAAATCCGAAAGAGCGTGGTGATTCGGGCCGACGCCACTGAGGGAAAGAGGGTCGCGGCGTTATCGAGGTGATACCACTCCTGTTGTTGCCCAAGGTCGGCACCGACGGACATCGTGGCTTACGGACCTCCATCCGAAAGGAAGCATAGCAGACAACGCCTCCGCTCGCTACAATCACCGACAATTAGGAAGGAACAATGAGAAAAGAGCGCACCGTCGGCTGCACGGCGATCGACTCCCTGATTCACACGCAAGCGGGAAACGGACCGAGCGCCTTCATCGCCGACCCCGAGATCTCGGGCGGGCGGAAGGTGGCGGTCTGCATCGGAGACAGCATCACCCGCGGCCAAGTCAGCTGCAACTACGTCGAGATGCTTCAGGCGGAGCTCGGGAGCGACTTTCGCTTCGTCAACGCGGGAATCAACGGCGAGCTCTCGTTCAACGTCCTTGATCGGCTCGACGAGGTCATGCGCTGCAATCCCGACTGCGTCACAATCCTCATCGGCACCAACGATGCCCATGCGATGATCGACCGCAGGAGCCTCAAGCGGGCTCGGCGGTACATCACGTCCGCGGAGAGTCCGTCGGTCGAAAGCTTCGCAGAAAACCTCCGCAAGATCGCCTCCCGTCTCCAGGAGCGCAGCGCAGCGAGGATCGCGCTCCTGTCGATTCCTCCCATCGGCGAAGAGCTCGGGGATCACGCGATGGGGATAGCCTCCCGCTTCCGCCGCGCGGCGGAGGAGGTTGCGCGCGGCTGCGGCGTAGCGTACCTGCCGCTCTTCGAGGAGATGACGGCGGTTCTCGAACGGTCGGGGCGGCGTTCAAACGGACGCGTCGGCTATTCGGACCTGCTCCTGGTGGGGAACCTCATTCGCGCAAGGCTCTTGCGCCTGAGCTACGACGCAATTGCGGCCCGCCGGCGCTTCGTTCTCCACACGGACCTCCTCCACCTGAGCTGCACGGGGGCCGCGATCATCACGGGTTTGATCGCCTCCTTTCTCCGCCGAGAATGGCCCCTACCGTCAAACGGGGGAGGAAGTTGATCACGAGGGGCTGGGAGCGGTCCGCCTGGGACTGCTGCCAGGTCGCGAAGATCCCCTCCTCGACGGCGGTGAGATGGACGTAGCGGCTCGAACCGCTCCCGTACGGTGAGAGAAAAAGGGGCTCGAAGGTTGAGAGCCGCTCGAGCGCAGCCAGTGCTCCAGGCGAGGCGCCGGCGATTCCTCCGAACCCAGATCCGAGCCCGAAGGCAAGCCCTCCGAGCTCCTCGCACGAGTAGCCGCGGGGCCGCGCCACCCCGAGGGGATTATCGGGGTGCTGCCGGACGCACTCCGCCCCATCGTAGAAGACGAGGGTGCATTCCGGCCCCGCGGCGAAAAGCCCCGTGCGCGGGACGGCAAGAAAGTCCGTGATGCGGCTCACGGCGACATCCCAGGTGAGCCCGCGCGGAAAGAGGGAGTAGCACGGGGCGGAATAGGAGACAGAGCCGGCAGAGCGGAGGGCGACCCCCGCATTCGAGCTGCTCCAGCTGTAGGGGTGATGGCAGAAGACGAGGGCGGTCTCTCCGGATGAAGCCGAGCGAACGACCGGATCCTTCACGTGAAGGCTCTCGGGGCCGCTGCCGCGAAGGAGCGGCTCGCTCGCGGCGCCCGCGAGCTCCTCGACCGTCGCCGCCCTGAGGAGGTCGATCGACCAGACTCCGGTTCCCGGCTTCTGGAAACGCTCGAATCCGGCGGGATAGGGCTCGCCCTTTTCGGTCGACACGTAGAGCTCAACGCCCCGCTCGGTGAGATGGAGGCTCGATCCCTCGATGGAGACGACGCGCTCTCCCTCCCGCTCGAGGTCGCCCCTCGACAGGGACACGAGCTTGCTGAAGCTGCGACCTCGATCGCGGGAGACGAAGACGGCGAGCTCCAGTCCCCGCTCGCCCGCGGCGAGGCCGGTGCGCGAGTCCCCTGCATTTCTGAAGCGCCCGACGAGGTAGAGCTCGCCTTGAGCCCCCTCGATCATGTTGCCGCCTCCGAACCAGTAGCCTTCGGCGGACGCGTAGGGGGCGACCGCGATCCTTGCGTGGCGCTGGTCGACCAGGCGAAGCGCAAGCTGCAGCAGCGCGCTTCGCTGCCCAGCGGTCAGGCTCTCATCCATCGTGCGGGACCTCCCTTGCCCAGAGCCCACGGGAAAATCGCTGGACAGGGTACTCCCTCTGCCGTGGAATCCTCAAGCATCGCGACGACTCGAGGAGGAGCTCGGCGGCTAGGCGCCGCCCGGCGCCGTTTTTCGTCGCCGGCGCACCGTGTAGACGACGTAGATGGCGAGCCCGGCGGCCATGGCGCCAAACTCGATCGCATAGGCCGCGCCGATGGAGGAATTGTACAGGCCGAGCCCGACCTTGGGCGAGCCGTCGAAGAGGAGCGGTAGATCCGGGGGAAGTGGTTGTCCGCCGAATACGGCGCCCATGGGATGGGTGATGAAGTCGATCACCCAGTGGCTGAGCACGAGAAGCCCCATGACCAAGCCGATGCGGCGGCTGCGGGAGACGAGCGTAGCAAGGACGAACATCGCCGCCGACCACCCGATCGACATGAGCAGCCCGTGCGACCAGGGGATCGACCCGTTCCTTTCGAGCCCGGCATACGAGAAGACCATCGCCAGCAGATCGAGGAACGCCGCGCCAACCACCAGGATCCCGACCGGCACCCTTTCACCGAGCGGCTTCGCGGCAAAGCCCGCGGCGACATGCACCAATGCGGCCATAGCGACCTCCCGGACACGCGCTGCCTGAAAGCGTATCACGGTCGAGCGCCTCCGTGTTGCGGAAATGGCGGCGGGGCGCGACGGCCTTCCCGGGGCCCCGCCGGCGATATCTCCGCCGCCGCGGAAGTCGACGAGCGGCGCTTCCGCTCCCCGAATGCTTTACAGGAAGGCGGGCAGGGGCTATAGTCTCTCGTAAAAGCGATGCCGGATTTCGTCCACCTCCATAACCACTCCGACTACTCCCTGCTTGATGGCGCCTCCTCCGTCAAGAGCCTCGTCGCGAAGGCGGCTGCCTTCGGAATGAAGCACCTCGCCCTGACCGATCATGGGAACATGTTCGGGGCGCTCAAGTTTTACAAGGAGTGCAAGGCCAAGGGGATCAACCCCATCATCGGGTGCGAGTTCTACATGACCCCGGGGTCGCGCTTCGAGCGCACCGGAACGGAGACGGGAAACCGCTACAACCACTTCATCCTCCTCGCAAAGGATCAGACGGGCTACCGGAACCTCATCCGCCTCACCTCGCTCGCCTACACGGAGGGCTTCTACTACAAGCCCCGCATCGACGAGGAGCTGCTGCAGGCGCACCACGAGGGGCTCATCGCGTCGAGCGCCTGCCTGGCGGGGAGCATCCCGCAGCTCATCACCCACGAGCAGGAGCAGGAAGCCCTGAAGCGCGCGGGCTACTATCGCGACCTCTTCGGCGAAGGCAACTTCTACCTCGAGCTCCAGGACCATGGGATCGCGGAGCAGCGCGTCGTCAATCGCGGGCTCCTCGAGATCTCGAAGCGGACCGGCATTCCGCTCCTCGCCACCAACGACATCCACTACACGAGCGCGGCGGACGCAAACGCCCAGGACGTGCTCCTGTGCATCGGCACGAACAAGAAGCGAAACGAGAAGGAGCGCCTGCGCTTCGGCGGCCCCGAGTTCTACATGAAAAGCCCCGAGCAGATGTGGAAGCTCTTCGACTGGGCCCCGGAGGCGCTCACCAACACCCTCGCAGTCGCGGAGCGCTGCAACCTCACCATCGATCTCCCCGGGCCGATGCTCCCCGACTACGAGATCCCGCCGGAGTTTGCAACTCCCGCCGACTACCTTCGCGCCCTCACCTACCGCGGCCTCGCGGAGCGCTACCCGAACGCAGGGCCGGAGATCCGCGCTCGCGCGGATTACGAGCTCTCGGTCATCATCGAGATGGGCTTCACCGGCTACTTCCTGATCGTCTGGGACTTCATCCACTGGGCGCAGGAGCACGATATTCCGGTCGGCCCGGGGCGCGGCTCGGGAGCCGGCTCGATCGTCGCCTACTCCCTGAGAATCACCGACATCGACCCCTTGAAGTACGGCCTGCTCTTCGAGCGCTTTCT
>DAHVAK010000251.1 GCA_027314665.1 Spirochaetales bacterium | reverse complement strand
CCTCTGGCCGGCCTGCGAAGGCCGCCGAGGCCCCTCCCTTCCGCCTGGAGCCTTGGGCTGTTATCGCGGGGGCGAGCTACCGAGACCTCGCTGCGGAGCCCCTTTCCTATCTCTGGCTGCTGCCGGGTCCGCTTTTCTTCCTTTTCGTGCTCCTTGGGCGTCGCTTCACGCGGGGAACCCCGGTCGCGCTGCTTTTCTGTCTGCTGCTCCTGGGCTCCACTCCACCCCCGAGCGCGAAGCTCGCGCCGATTGCGATGAAGGCCGTCGCCGACTACGCAGCGGGGCGGCTCGAGAGCGCCCTCGCCGGGTTCAGCAGCGGGCTGACGATTGAGCCGAAGAACGCGGCCCTCTTCTACGACATGGGGCTCACCGAGTATCGCCTCGGAAGGAGCGGCTACGCGGTCAACGCGGTGCGGAGCGCGATATTCTACGATCCGACCTCCGCGACCTACCGACGGCTTCTCGACTGGATGATTCACGCCCTCTCGGTCCCTGAACAGGTGCCGGCGGTCTCCCCCGTTCATCCCGATCTCTTCTTCCTCGGGCTTCTGCTCTCGCTCAATCTTGCCGGTATTGCCGGGGGGCTGGTGCTCCTGCGACGCGGGGCGGGGTGGGTCATCCTGCTCGGCTTGTGTGCCGTGCTTGCCCTCGGCTCCGCAGGCGGGCTGCTCTACACCGCGACGGCGCGCACCGCGAAGACTGCTGTCGTCGCAGAGGCTCAGACCGAGATGAAGAAGATACCGGTCGATTCGGCCGGTCGTTGGCTCGACCTTTCCGAGGGGATGGCGGTACGGGTCCTGGGCGATTCGGGTGGCTACGACCTTGTCGAGACCGGATACGGGATCAAGGGTTGGGTGCGAAAGGAGGCGCTTCTCGCCGACGGCAGTCCCCACGCCGCCCCCTAGCGACGGGACGGGCTCGCATATCTTCGCGCAGCCGCCTGAAAAAAAAGGTGTGGCGGGCGCAGCCTCGCTTCTCCATAATGGTCGACAGTCGGAAAGCCGCAAAAAGGAGGCCGCGGATGAGGGGAACGATGTCAGCGCGCTTGGAGAGGGTGGCGCTCTCGCTGTGGAGGAAAGTCAGGCAGGCAAACGGGTGGGTCAGCGCCGTGCTCGTCGTTGTCTTCGTCGTGCTGCTTCTTATTCCGAGCTTCTCGATCTCGATGAAGAAGGAGACCTCCGGGAATGCGGCGAGCGAGCTGCCGCGGACCCAGGCGCAGCGCGAAGCCGGCCCGATCCACAAGGCGGTGACCGTCGCCGGTGGGGATACCCTCTTCGCCATCCTTTCCCAGGCGGGGATCGCGAGCAGCGAGGCCGAGGCGCTGGTCACGAGCCTGTCCTCTGCCTTCCCCCCGACCGACCTCAAGGCAGGCCAGGAGATCGACCTGGTCTTCCGCGCGGAGGAGCATGCCGCGGGCTTGCAGCTCATCGCCTTTCGGATCGGGGTGGATCCCACGAGGGAGGTCGAGGTCCTCCGCTCCGATTCCGGAGGCTTTTCGGTTCGAGTCATCCCGCAGGAGCTCGAAGCGAGACCGGTCCTCATCCACGGCTCGATCTCCTCGACCCTCTACGAGTCCGCCGCCGCCGCCGGGCTTCCCCTTCCCGTGCTCATGGAGATGATTCGGGCCTTCTCGTTTGACGTCGATTTCCAGCGCGACCTCCATCCGGGCGACAGCTACGTGGTGCTCTACGATCGGCTCTTCGATCGACGCGGAAGGCAGGTCGGCGACGGCTCGGTCTCCTACGCTTCCCTGAAGCTCGACCGCTCCGCGCTGCAGATCTACCGCTACACGACGAGCAAGGGGCTGAGCGACTACTTCAACGAGGCGGGACAGAGCGTGCGAAAGACGCTCATGCGAACTCCGATTCAGGGGGCGTGGATATCCTCGGGCTACGGAATGCGCGCCCACCCCATTCACGGTTACAGCGAGTTCCATCCCGCCCTCGACTTTGCCGCTCCCCTCGGCACCCCCATTATGGCAGCCGGAGACGGGGTAGTGCTCTATGCAGGCTACTCAAGCGAGTACGGGAATTTCGTCAGGCTTCGCCACCGCAACGGCTACGCCACGCTGTACGCCCACATGGGGGCCTTCGCCCGCGGGGTTCGTTCGGGGGCGGCGGTGAGCCAGGGGCAGGTCATCGGATATGTAGGTCTCACAGGCGTCACCACCGGCCCGCATCTGCACTACGAGGTCACCTACCGCGGGGAGCACGTCAACCCGGCGACCGTGGTCTCGCCGCCGGGACCCATCCTCGCCGGCGACGAGCTCGAGCGCTTCCTTTCGACCAAGCGCCTGCTCGACGGCTTCGTCCGGGAGGGCCGCGGCGAGCGCCGCTTGTGAGGCTACCTGGGGAGTTGTTCGGGACGCTGGACGATGACGATGTCGACCCGTCGGTTGTAGGCGCGCCCCTCGGGGGTCTCGTTCGACATGAGAGGCCGGGTGCTTCCGAAGGAGACCGCCGACATGCGGTCGGGCGGAACCCCGTAGGCCTCCATCACCGTGAGCACGTTGATGGCGCGGGCGGCGGCCAGATCCCAGTTGGAGGCCCACTTCGTCTCATCGGTCGGGGTGTTGTCGGTATGCCCCTCGATGCGGACCTGGTTCGGCAGCCCACGGATGAAATCGGCGACCTGCTGGAGGACCGGTATGTAGTCGTCGCGCACTTGGGCGGATCCCGAGCCGAAGCTGAGATCGGACAGGAGCGTGATGACCACCCCCTGCTCGTTCGCGACGACCCGAACCTTGTTCTGCTTGATGAGGAGCTTCAGCTGCGAAACCGCCTTCGTGAACAGCAGGGTGCGGTTGGCCTCCTGCGTGGCCTGGGCCGGCTGCTGCGGGGTGATATTCGACAGGTCGGAAGTTCCCACGTTGGAGCGGTCAAAGAGCAGCCCGAAGTTCCCGCCGCTGAAGACGCTTGCAAAGGCGGCGGAGACCTCCTTGTACTTGCTGATATTCATCGAGCTAATCGTGTAGAGAATGATGAAGAACAGCAGCAGGAGGGTGATCATGTCGGCGTAGGTGAGCAGCCACCGCATGAGGTCCTCTTTCGGTTCCTCGATTGTCCTCCGTTTACCAGGCGGCCGCCGGGTGATCTTCGCCATGGGAATCCTAGCTCGCTCCGCCCTCAGGGGTGATGAAGTTCTCGAGCTTCTTGCGCACGAGCCCGGGATTCTCGCCGAGCTGGATCGCGAGGACCCCCGCAAGGATCATCTCCAGCTCGAGCTTCTCCCGCCGAGTGCGGTATTTCAGCTTGTTTGCGATCGGCAGCCAGACCAGGTTCGCGAGGCCAATGCCGTAGAGGGTCGCCGTGAAGGCGAGCGCAATCGCATGGCCGAGCTCCTTCGGATCCTCACCCAGAAGCGAGAGCACGACGATGAGTCCCATGACCGTCCCGATGATTCCCATGGTCGGAGAGAAACCGCCGGCGGTCTCGAAGATCCCCGACTCCTCTTTTCGCTTCGTCTCCAGGAGGTAGATGTCGTTCTCGAGGATGGTCGAAATAGTCTCGGATTCGGTGCCGTCGACGACCAGCTGCATCCCCTTCTTCAGAAACTCGTTGTCCGCCTCTTCGACGATTTCTTCGAGGCTCAAGATCCCATCGCGCCGGGCCTTTTCGGCGTATTCGCAGAGCAGCTCGAGCATCTCCTGAGAGGGGCCGGGGGCGGCGGTCATCGACTGGCGGACGAGACGCAGAAGACCGAGGACGTCGCGTATATTATAGGAGATAATCAGCGCCCCGAGGGTTCCGCCCAGGATGATGATCACGGCGCTCACGCTAAAGAGCGCGAGGATGTTGCCGCGCTCAATGACGAACCCCATGAGCAAACCGCCAAAACCGACCGCCAGTCCCGTGAGAACGGAGACGTCGGTTCCCCGCCTTCCCATCGCCATCTTTCGCCTGCTCCGATTTGGTCGATCTTAGTATCGGCGGATCGAAACCGATGGTCAAGCTATCTTTGTCTCAACAATTCATTGACAAAACTTGGTCCCATGATATTATAGGCGTGTATTAGCCAGTACATCTGATATATAAAAAAAGTATACTTCGGTAGTTAGTGACGCTGATGCGCCCACGCGGCACACCCACTGTCTTCGCTGCTCGTGCACCCCGCCGCTTGAGGCGCCGCAGAAGGTTGGAGGTACGTCTTTTCTTTTGTAAGAAAGTGCTGAGGGCTGCCTTAAAGGATTGTGACCAGCGGACCGCTCTTATGGAAGGTCTCCGGTGCTCGGGAGGGGACCGCCCAGTTTTTCCGCTATTCCCAAAGCCGCGAGATATGGTTACAGATACCCAATGTTCGGCAATGACTGAGTTCCCTGGCACGGCATCCGAAGAGTGTGGTTTGGAGGTTTGACCGAAGAATGAAGATCCAGGAGCTGACCGAGAAAATCTACCAAGATGGCATCGAGAAGGTGCGTCAGGAGGAGCGGGTAATCCTCGACAATGCGCGAAAGGAAGCCAACGCGTTGGTTGACTCCGCGAAGAAGGAGGCTGAGGCGATCGTTCGTGGCGCTCAGAGCGAGGCGACCCAGACCAAGAGCAAGCTCGAAGCGGAGATGAAGATCGCTTCGGACCAGGCTTTGAGCCTTCTGAAGCAACAGATCGCCGATCTTCTCTCTCAAGCCGTTCTTACCTCCACCGTGGGTGAGGCCGTAAAGGACGTCGAGTTCATCAAGTCCGTAATCCAGACCGTTGTGACCAAGTGGAACCCTACCCAGACGAATCTGGATCTCACCATCGTTCTTCCGGAGGAGCAGAAGGAGCAGTTTCTCACCCTCTTCAAGGCCAAGGCCGGTGAGATTCTCGGGAAGGGGGTCGAGCTCAAGTTTCAAGGAAGAATGGGGGGAGGCTTCGCCATCGGCCCCTCCGACAACTCCTTCAAGCTCTCCTTCTCCGAGAAGGACTTCATTCAGTTCTTCAAATCCTTCCTGCGGCAGAAGACCAAGGAGATCCTGTTCCCGGGTAACTCGGTGTGAAAAGAAACTACTATTTTCTAACTTCGAGTTTGGTCGAGCTGATTCGGGGCAAGACCCATCGGGGAGGGTCCGTCCGCGAGCTTGTCGACTTCTGCGAGGAGCAGCTCCATCCGGATGACTTCGAGTCGATGAAGAGCCTATTCCTGTTCAACGATATTCGGAACCTCATCTGGCACCTGAATCCCGACGATCCCTTCGTGACTCCCTCCTACTATACCCAGGAGGAGATTTCCCTTGGCCAGATGGAAAGCGAGCGACTCCTGCC
>DAHVAK010000247.1 GCA_027314665.1 Spirochaetales bacterium | reverse complement strand
TCCGGGGTGAACATGCTGCACCTGCAAGCCCTGAATTTCGCCCATGCGGAGGCCCGTCGAAGCTGCAAGAACATTCAAGGTGAAGTGGGGGAGCGAGCCTTCCCACTTGTCGGCTAGAGCTCCGTCGCCGAAGAGAAGGCGGACTTCTTCGAGCGTGAGAATCTGTTTTTCCTTCGGAGACTCTTTCAGGTGCTCGACCGGAAGCGCCGGATTTGAGGGAATGACACCGAGACGAGTAGCTTCGCCGAGCATTGTTTTTAGCGTCGTGAGACAGTGATTAACGGTCGTCGGAGAAAGCTCCGCTTTGCTCTTTAGCCCTATTACCCACCCCTCAATCATCCGGGGAGTAATCTTGGCGAGCTTAGTAGCTTTGAAGTGAGGAAGAATATGCGTTTCGAGGTAGCCTCGCTGAATATCCGCGTAGGTTCGAGAGACCGACTTCCCTCGGTCGAGCCTTCCCCGGATGTAGTCACACTCGCCCCACTTCCACCACTTTTCGGCGAAGGTACCGAAGGTCAGGTTCTCGCGGGTCGTGACCCTTCCGGCCCTCCATTCCTTGCGCGCCCAATTCTCCGCGTGCGTCTTTGTCGTTTCCCCCGTGCTCTTCCAGGGAAGGAGCGCTCCGTCGTCACTTCGGAACCGCGCGTAGTAGGTGGGCTTGCCCTCGGTAAGCCTGTCGCGCCGCTTCACGAGGTAGAAGTCTTTGACTGCCTTGCTCATGTCGTCGCCTCCATTGTCGCAACGAATCGCGGTTGAAAGCGGCGATTTTCCTGAATCTGGTACCCTGCGTGGTACCCTGGACAAGAAGGCGTGAAGGTCAACTTCGGAGGTGTTCCTGCAACTCTCATTCTCACAAGGACTTATTCGATGCCCGGAAGAGGACTTGAACCTCCACGGGGGAACCCCCACTAGACCCTGAATCTAGCGTGTCTACCAATTTCACCATCCGGGCAAATGGCGTCACGGAAGCCCCACAATCCTACGCAGGATCGGACGGGGTGTCAAGATTTGGCGCCCGGCGCGTGGTCCGGCGGGAGGGCTGGGACGGGGCGCCGACAGGGCAAGGGGGCCGGGGGCTGCGAGGGCCGCTTCACCGGCAATGGGGCGCGGACAAAAAAAGGGCACGGACCCCTTCGGCGCCCGCGCCCTGTCATCAGCATCCTACACGGTCAAAATCGGTCTTCGCTTCGGTCGTAGGGGTCCTTGTGGTCGTGGAGCCTCGAGCGCTCGGCGTTCGAGCGAATCGCGCGGACGATCTTGATGACCAGCTTGTCGATCTGGGGCTTGAAGAAGTAGCCCAGCGCAATACCAACGATAAGCCAGAAGATCATCTACTCCCCCTCCTTCACGATCTCGATGCGAATCCCTTCGCCTCCCTTGAACTCCTCGTTCGGAGGGAGATCCACCTGCAGGATCCCGTTCTTGAACACGGCCCGGACGGACTGCTGGTCGAACTTGTCGGCCGGGACGTAGTAGCGCTGCCCCTCGATGTCCCTGAGCTTGAGCCGACGCTTGAAGTAGCGCAGCCCCTCCCGCTCCGACAGATCGGCGGGAACCCGCGCGCTCAAGGCCAGGTAGTCGCCCTGGAACTTGAGATCGATCCCAGCCTCGTCGAATCCCGCGAGAGCGAACTCAAAGATGAGGTGCTTGTCGGGCGTGACGTAGATGTTTGCCGGCGGATACTGGAAGGCGGGATAGAAGTCCACGTTTTCTTTCCACCAGCTCCACGGGCCATGATGTAAGAAATCGTGCTCGCCCGGTTTGAAGTTCTCGTGGAATGCCTCGGAGAAGCTCTTGGCAGCGTCGAAGATCTCGTCCATCGCCTTTCCGATGTCGAACATCGAACGCTCGGTCATAGGGTTACCCTCGGAACGGCACCTTCCTGGGGAAGCGTGCCTGATGGCCCTTCGTGCGAAGCGGCCGTCGGCGGGCCCTATAACGGCGCTCGCCGGTTACTTCATATACATGCAGATACCGTGCCAGCGGTGCTCTCTCTGACAAAAAAAAGAGAGCCTAAAGCGCTGCATAACTCTTTTGCCGGCAAGACGTTGTCAAGCGGTGGGGCAGAGAGGGTGGAAATCCTTGACGAGCAGGGCGCGCGGCAGGGGGACCGTGTGGCCTGAAGGGGTCAAAATGATGCACTCTTGGCAATTGCAGAGAAAAGACGGTGCATCTTCGCCCCTTCGATTGTCGAAGACTCGCAATCCTGGTATTCTCCCCCGATCATGACTCGCGGAATTCTGTCGTAAGCATGCGAATCCTCTTTATCGGAGAGATCGTCGGAAAGGCCGGGATTTTCTGCGTGAAGAGCCTCCTTCCCAGGCTCCGCGCCGAGCGTAAGATTGATTTCGTGATCGCCGACGCCGAGGGCACGACCGGGGGGTTCGGGCTCGGCAAGAATCACGCAATCTACCTCCATAAGCTCGGGATCGATGTTCTTACCGGAGGAGAACGGATCTACTACAAGCTCGATCTCGTTCCCTTCATCCAGAAGGCCTCCTTCATCCTGCGTCCGGCCAACTACCCCCCGGGCAATCCGGGTCGGGGATGGAGGGTCTATCCGGTCGGTGACAAGCTCATTGGGGTGGTCTGCCTGCTGGGGCAGGCGGGCTTCACCCGGGTCCACCTGAGCAACCCCTACACCTTTCTCCCCGAGCTGCTCACCCGGATCAAGCAGGAGACCAACATCGTCATCCTGGATTTCCACGCCACGACGACGGCCGAGAAGTACGCCATGTTTTACCTCGCCGACGGCAAGGTCTCTGCGGTGATCGGAACCCATACCCGTGCCCTCACTGCCGACGAGGATATCCTTCCTGGCGGCACCGGGATCATTTGTGACTCGGGACGCACCGGAAGCCTGAACTCGGTCGGCGGCATGGATCCGGAGGTTGAGGTTCAGAAGTTCCTCACGCAGATTCCCGAACGCTCGAAGGACGCCTGGAGCGACCTCGAGCTGCAGGGGGTGCTGCTCGATATCGACGACAGCGGGAGAACCACCGCCATCGAGCGGCTTCGGGTCAAGTGCACGGAAAAGCCGGAGAATCGGTCCCCCAACGGGGATGAGGAGCAGGGCGAGGAAGAGGATTCCGCCCCCTGACCGAGAGGGCCTCGCGGTTTCGACGAGGCTCCTACCGCGTGTGCGCGACGAGCCAGTTGATCGCCGGGGCCATGTCGACGAGGGGCACCACGTACTGAATGGCCCCCGACTCGATAGCGACCTTGGGCATCCCGAAGACGACGCAGCTCGCCTCATCCTGGGCAATCGTGAGCCCCCCGCCGCGTTGAACCGCTCCGATCTCCCGCGCTCCATCGCGCCCCATTCCCGTCATGATGACCGCGAGCGAGCCGGAGAGGAACTCCTTCGCGACGGACTCGAAGAGAACCCCTACCGAGGGACGATGTCCGTTGACGGGCGCCTCCTCCCCGAGCGAGGCCACCGCGGCAAGGCGACGGCGCTCCACCCGCAGGTGGTTCGCCCCCGGCGCGATCAGCACCCGCCCCGGTAGGAGCAGGTCGCCCTCCTCCGCCTCCTTCACCTCGAGGGGACAAATCTTCGAAAGCGAGCGCGCGAACTCCGCGGTGAAGCCCGGCGGCATGTGCTGGACCACGACAATCGGCACGCCGATCTGCGGGTCGATCCGGGAGAGCACCTCCCGCAGGGCGTTCGGTCCGCCGGTTGAGATCCCGATGGCGACGATCTCGACCGCGCCGTCGCCCTGGCGTTCGGCTCGGCGCGGGTAGGGAAACTCCGCTCCCCAATCGGCGGCGGTGGCCGGAGTGGTCCGCGCCCGACTCCGATTGGCCTCCGCTTGCAGCCGTCGGAGGGTGGCCTCGAAGACCTCAACCATCGGACCGCTCGGGGTGCTCCCCGAGAGATTCGAGGCCTCCTCGACGGAGGGAGCGCCCTCCCTCGTCGCGCCCGGCGCACCGGCATCGTCGGCCCGCGATTCCTGATAGATCCTCCCATAGCCGCGGAGCAGATGCGCGAGGTTCTCGGCAATCCCGTAGATCTCTTCGCTCCCGGTGCCGGTGGGCTTCATGATGAAATCAGCGGCGCCGAGGGCGATCGCTTCCATGGTGATCTGCGCGCCCCTCTCGGCGCGCGAGGAGAGAATCACAACCGGCACCTCGATGCCGCGCCGCTTGCGCTCCTTGAGGAAGTCGATGCCGTTCATGTCCGGCATCTCGAGATCGAGCACGACGACGTCCGGCTTGAGCGACGCCATCTTCTGCAAGGCGAAGGCGCCGTTCAGCGCCTTGCCGGCGACGACCAAGCCCTCGGACCCCGTGACGATCTTGCCGATCAGGTTGCGCATCACAGCGGAGTCGTCCACGATCAGCACGGAGATCGGCCGCGGGCTCATGACGCTCCCCTCGTGGCGCTACCCATCGATGTTCTT
>DAHVAK010000049.1 GCA_027314665.1 Spirochaetales bacterium | reverse complement strand
TTACTTTATTACTAAATTATCCTCTCAGACGAACGGGGAATCGCATGGAGCAGACCTCGACAGGCGAAGGGCGCAGAGGCGTTTCTCGAAGGGCCGTGGCCCTCTGGCTCCGCCTGCTGCGGCTCACACAGGCGAAGGGTCAGGAGCTGGGGGAGCAGTTGCGCGCATGCGACCTCAGCCCGGCTCAATTCGACGTGATCGCGCAGATCGGCTCAGCGGAGGGTCTTACCCAGCGGGATCTCGCACAGCGGCTCGTCGTCACCGAGGGCAATATCACCCAGCTCTTGGACAAGATGCAGCAGCGAGGCTTGGTGGCTCGCCACCCCGAGGGCAGGTGCAACCACCTCTGGCTCTCGGGGGCGGGGCGCGAGCTCTACTGCCGGGTAGTGCCGGCCCAAGAGCAGCGCATCGCCAAGATGTTCGAAGCGCTGACCGACCGGGAGCAGGCTGAGCTTCTCCGCCTGGTGCGCAAGCTCCAGCGTCAGCCGTAGCGGTCCCTTTTTTGGGGATCGACACTTTAGGTATCAATCGACCGCCGACCTCGCCGTCGCAGAGACGGGCAAACGAGCGGCGCAAGGACAAGGAGATTCGTGATGGCAGATAAGGCAAAAGTGGCGATCGTCTACTACAGCGCAACCGGTCACTCGTACCTGGTGGCGAAGGCGATCGAGGAGGGGGCGAAGGCCGCGGGAGCCGAGGTGCGGCTGCGGAAGGTCCACGAGATCGCATCCCCCGAGATGATTGCGTCCAACCCCGCGTGGAAGGCTCACGTCGAGGCGGCCAAGGACGTTGCGGAGGTCACCAACGCGGACCTCGAGTGGGCGGACGGCTACGTGTTCGGAGGCGGCGCCCGCTACGGCACCCTCCCGGCGGCGCTGAAGGCCTTCTTCGAGGGAGCGATCGCCCTGTGGGGAACGGGGAAGCTGTCCAACAAGCCGGCGGCCGCCTTCACCGGAGCGCTCAATGCCCACGGAGGCCAGGAGACCGCCCTGCACACCATCTACAACGTGATGCATCACTGGGGCGCGGTCATCGTCTCCCCCGGATTCACGGATCCCTCCATCTACGCCGCGGGCGGCAATCCCTACGGGATCAGCTACTCCGCGAGCATGGAGAAGACGAGCGTGTCCGAGCAGACCCTTACCGCCGCTCGCTACCTCGGGGGGCGCATCGCCCGCTACGCCGCGGTCCTCGCCGCGAACCGCGATCGCCTGACCGCCCAGCCGGTCGGCTCGATGAACTAAGAACGTCGAAGGCCGGGGAGCGACGGAAGCACGCGCTTCCCGGCCGAACGACCCTCGCGGGGCGGCCTCGGTCGAGGCCCACGCCCTCGGGGGAACCTGCGCTCGCCCCGCATCGCCGGGACGGAGTCTGCGTCCGGGGCCTCGTCCGGTAGGCTCAAGCCGCCCGACGTCGTGGGCGCCGACTTCGTCGTCGGGGAGCCCCGCGACGGTCATGTCCGAAAACCGCCGGACAGCTCCCCGTGAAAGCCGTATAGTTAGCCCACGATGTTGAGCGATGTGGCATGCTATCGAATCATCCAGGCCAGGGATGCCCGCTACGACGGGAGCTTCTTCACCGGGGTGCTCTCCACCGGGATCTACTGCCGCCCAATATGCGCCGCCCCCACCCCCAAACCGGAGAACGTTCGCTTCTTCTCGTGCGCGGCGGCGGCAGAGGCCGCCGGCCTCAGACCCTGTCGGCGCTGCCGCCCGGAGACCGCCCCGGGCACCCCCGCATGGAACGGCACGACGACCACGGTCAACCGGGCGCTTCGCCTCATCGGCGAGGGCTATCTCGATGAGCATCCGGTCGACGAGCTCGCCGCGCTTCTCGGGATGGGGCCCCGCCACCTCGCTCGACTCTTCTCCGTGCACCTGGGAGCCTCTCCCATCCGGCTCGCCCTCTCGCGGCGAGCCCACTTTGCGGCCAGGCTCCTCAAGGAGACCAACCTCGGCGCGGCCGAGATAGCCTTCGGCGCGGGCTTCGGAAGCGTGCGCCAGTTCAACAGCGCCTTCCAGAAGATCTTCCACGCGGCCCCCTCGCAGGTGCGCCGGGCCGGCGCCGCGGGAGCGGATCACGGCGAAGGGAAGCGGTCGAGCGCCCTCCTTGCCGGACCGCCGGAGGCGCGCGCCGCGCACGGCGCCTCGACGCAGACCCTGCCAATGGTGTCGCTTACGCTCGCCTATCGCCCCCCGTATCCCTGGGAGCAGGTGATCGGCTTCTACCGCCTTCGGGCCATCCCGGGAATCGAGCTCGTGACCGACGCTTTCTATCGGCGCTCGATCGCCGTCGAAGGCTCGCGGGGGATTCTCGAGGTGCGCCCGCGGGCGACGAACCTCCTCGAGCTTCGTCTCACGGGCATCGAGCCCGCCCATCTGAAGCGGATTGTCGATCGGGTGCGCCGGATGTTCGATCTCGATGCCGATCCCATCGCGATCGGGGCCCATCTCGCGCGCGACCCGCGCCTGGCGCCCCTCGTCGCGGCCCTCCCGGGGATCCGGATTCCCGGGGCGTGGAGCCCCTTCGAGGCAGCGATGCGCGCGGTCGTCGGCCAGCAGGTGAGCGTCGCGGGGGCGCGGACGGCGCTCGCGCGACTGGCCGAGCGCCTCGGGAAGCGTCTCGCCGAGCCCGCGCAGGGCGACGGGATCGAGCGCCTCTTCCCCGAGCCGCAGGCGATCGCGGAGGCGGACCTCTCCTGGTTCGGCGCTCCCGAAAGCAGGAAGCGCAGCCTGCGGGAGACCGCGCGCTTCTTCGCGGCGAGCGGCGAGCGGCTGCTCGGCGCGCTGCCAATCGAGGAGGCCAGCGAGGAGCTCGTCAAGCTTCCGGGGGTCGGGCCCTGGAGCGCCCACTACGTCGCCCTGCGCGGGCTCGGCAACCCCGACGCCTTCCCGGAAAGCGACCTCATCCTGCGTCGGCAGCTTGACGCCCTGGGAATCCCCAAGGAGCGAGGTGAGCGGGAGCGCGTCTTCGAGTCGTGGCGGCCCTGGCGCGGCTACGCGGCGACCTACCTGTGGACAGGCCGCGCCCAGGCAAAAGGAGGATGAGCATGAAGGATCTCGAACAGGATGAGGCGCTGTCCTACGCGACGGTCGAGAGCCCCCTCGGGCCGATCCTGCTTGCCGGCACCCCGAAGGGGCTTCGCATCGTGTGCTTCCTTGCGGGGGATGACCCCATCGCGCCGGGGAAGGCATGGCGCGAGGAGCCGCCCCTCTTTGCCGAGGCTGCGCGTCAGATCGCGGCCTACTTCGCGCGCGAGCTCACGGGCTTCGCCCTCCCGCTCGAGCCGGAGGGAACCCCCTTTCAGCTCGCCGTCTGGGAGGCCCTGCGCGCCATCCCCTGCGGGAAGACCCTCTCCTACGGAGAGCTCGCCCGCCGCATCGGCAAACCGACCGCGGTGCGCGCGGTGGGCGCGGCCAACGGGCGGAACCCGCTCCCCCTCGTCGTGCCCTGCCACCGCGTGATCGGAGCCGACGGGAGCCTCACCGGCTACCACGGGGGTCTCGCCATCAAGGAGCGTCTTCTCGCGCTCGAGCGGGGGGATTGGTTCGCCTGACCTCCGACCCCCCAACCCTCTCCGCCGCCCCTCCCTCGCCGACACCCATCCGGGAAGGGCCGGTCGGCGCCGAGGCGCCGAAAGTCCGCTTGCGCGATCCTGACTGCCACGGTATCATAGCCGAGCTCGCTGCACAGGGAGAGGAGATGGGGCGTTTTCGAGCGATGGGCGTGGTTGGATTGCTCCTGTTGGGCCTCACGGGCTGCAGCCTCGTCGGGGTTCCCGGGCTTTTCCTCAACGCCAAGAGCATCTACACCTCTTCGCCGGTGGTCATCCCCTATACCTTCGACGGCCCGACAAACACCGAGTGGTGTCGATACACCCTCGATAAGCTGCAGCCGGGCCCGACCCCCTACGTGCAGATCGGCCGGCCGATGGTCCGCTCCCTCGGCTCCTCGGGCTACCTCGTCATCGACGTGGCCGCCATGTCGGGCACGAGCGTCGTGGACGGCAACTACATCCTGACCTTCGGGGTCCTGGGCAGCTCGGGAGACCAGGGCACCATCCCGACCCTCACGCAGACCGCGCAGTTCTCGGTGCAGACCGGGCCCTACATCCAAACGAGCTCGCCGCTGGTGATAAACACCGGCTCGCTGCCTGTATCGATGACGCTCCAAGGCTGGGATTTCGGGAGCTCGGCAGGCGTCACTGCCCTGCCCGACGGCGCGGGAAGCCTCACCATTGCGGCGGGCTCGGTCTCCACCTCTTCGGCCGGAACGCAGATCACCCTCACTGTCAGCACCGCCAATCCCCCCGGGGCCTACCTCGTGGCAAGCAACGGCTCGGCCACCTCACCCCAATACCTCGTTCCGGTCGTTGCCGGGGCGATTTCCTTTGCCGCGACGAACCCGGTCGTGCCCAACTTCGGGAACGTCACGGATACGGCCCTTCAAGTCGTCATCCAGGGCACAGGCTTCACCCCCTATACGACGATCTCCTTCCTGGATGCTAACGGCAACCCGGTCCCCTTCACCGTCACCGGGAGCAGCTCCACCTACTTCACCTTGAGCGTCGACTTGAGCCATTCCACGGCCGGGCCCGGGGCGATCACCCTCTTTTCAAACGACAGCTTGGGAACGGTGACCGGCTCTGCATCGTTCTACATAGGCGGATAGCGAATGGCAACACGAGAAATCCGCCGCGTGGGAACGCGGGTTGCAGGAGTGCGCCGCGCCGTGCCCGCGATCGTGGGGCTTGCCGCCCTTGCCCTCGCCTCCTGCAAGCTCGACCTCTTCACCCTCTCTCCGGCCATCAGCTTTTCGGTGCAGAGCCCCTACACGAGCGCGCAGATCTCGATCGGCTATAACGTCCCTTCCGACGGGAATCTCTTCAACTCAGGCGGCTCGACCGTCACTCTCGTCACCCTGGCGAAGCACATCGCCGGCACCTATATGCCCATTCAGCGCTACCAGTCGGGCAGCAGCGGCTCGGGGAACCTCTATTTCGACCTCAACCAGATCCTCTCGGGCTCGGGACAAGGGTTCTCCTCCTACGTGCCGGTCGACGGTACCTACCGTATCTCCATGCAGGTGATCTCCAACGGAAAGGCCGTTCCCGGTTACTCCGGCGAGAAGACCTTCACGGTCGACACGAGTGGCGGAAACCCTTCGATCACGGAGGTCTCGCCCGGGATGGTCTCCACCACCGGAGCCACCACGTACACGATCACAGGTTTCAATTTCAGCACGTCGATGAGTCTCACGGTGACGTCGAACGGCGGAGGGGCCGTAGCGGTCAGCAGCATTCCTGCCCTGACCACCGCGACCCGCATGAGCGCGACTGTTAACTTTACCGCGATCCCGACCGCAATTCCCTCATACCTGGTGTTCACGGTAAGCAACGGAACCGTCTCGTCGATCTTCAACGTGCTCGTCGGCGGCACTCCACCGGGCATAACCTCGCTCGTTCCCCCGTCGGCCCTCGGCGCCGGCAACACCAACCAGATCATAGTCTTGAGCGGAAGCTTTTTATCCCCGTTCACGCAGGTGACCGTGACGGACTCGAAGGGAAACTCGGTGCCGCTCTTCGCGAACATCCTCCAGGGGCAGGTCACGAGCGGGAGCGCGCCTACCTACCCGATCGTCACGACCGCCGGCGCGATCCCGATCTACGCCAACCTTACCGGCGCCGCCACCGGCCCCGCGACGGTGACCGTGACCAATCCGGACGGCCTATCGGCGTCGACGACCTTCACGATAAACTAGGAGCAGGCAGGAGCAGCGATGATGAGACCATCGAGAGCGGCATTCCTTGTCCTTTTCGCGGGGGCCTTCCTCTTGGAAGCGTCCCTCTGCTTCGCGGCGAATCCGCCCGATCCGAAGGTCTCCGCGAAGGGGGAGATCCTCTTCATCTCCACCGATCCGATGGGCGCGGTCGTCGTGCTCGACGGAAGAGCCCTGCCGAAGACCACCCCGATGCTGCTCCGCGACCTATCCCCCGGCAAGCACCGCCTGTCGATCACGCGAATGGGCTACCGCACTGAGACGCAGAGCTTCACCGCGGAGGCAGGAAAGGTCGCGGCCATCACGATGAACCTGCATGAGGATTTCATCTCTCCGGTTCTCCCGGCCGATGAAAGCCTCGAGTTCAAGGGCAGGCTTTACCCCTACGCCTCGCACTATTACGAGATCCCAACCGGAAGCTACACGATCAGCCGGGACGGCAATACGGTCTCCTTCGCACCGATCTTTCCGGGACAGAACGCGCTCTCCTTCTTCAACGTGCTGACGCCGATCGTCATCGGAGTGTCCGCGGTTACCACGATCGGAACCATCTTCTCGACGAGCTCCCATCCCGACTGGAGCGGTCCGGTCGCCTCCTATCTGGCCTCCGCAATCTCGATCGGAATCGACATCTCGCTCCACGTGCAGAAGGCGCGCTACATCAACACCTACTCGGTCACGCCGGTGCCGCGGGAGCTTTCGACCGTCCCCCAGCGCTACCGGAAGGCGAGCGAGCTCCTTTCCCAGGGGGATCTCTCCGACGCCGCCGATCAGTACATCGCGATCATCGAGCAGCCCCAGGACTCCATCTACTATCCTCTCTCCCTCTATCAACTCGGGAGGATCCAGCTCATCCAGGGTGACGTGATGCTCGCAACCGCGGAGCTGCGCCTCATCGTGAACAAGTATCCCCTGCCTGAGATCTACGACAAGGCCTGCAAGAGCTTGGCCGATATCGCCGACCGACAGGCCGACTACAAGGCCGCATTGGGTTACCTCGGGGAGATGGTCTTCTACGACCCGCTCTACCCGAAAGACCAAATCGAACAGTACCGATCCGCGATCGAGGAGCGGATGAGTGGGAGTGCGAAATGAGGACGATCAAGCAGCTCGGATGTGCCCTGCTTCTGCTGCTCGCGGCGAGCGGGATCTCCTTCGCGCAGACCGCCGGCCATGACGACCTTGCCGGGCAGCTCTCCCGCTGGGAGAGCCTGCTCGCGAGCGGAAGGCCGATCACGCCGCAGGACGTGGCGCAGGTCGAAAAGCTCGACGCACAGATCGAGCAGACCTCCTTCAAGGACCTCATCACCCGCGGCTCGCTCCTCGTAGCCCTCTACCGGGACAACCTCGTGACGAAGGCGCAGAGCGCCGAGGTCGCCCGCGAGATTAGTGCGCAGGCTGCCCTCATGAATCGGCAGAACCGTCAAGCGACCAAGGAGCTGTTGGCAAGAATCGGATTCTGGACGGGGGTGAGCGCCACGGGCCTGGCGATCGTGTCGGGTTCCTTGAGCAATTGGGCCTTCAACGAGTTTTCGACCCAGACCAACTACCAGACCGCCTCGGACTACTTCACGACCGGGAAGATCGCGAACATCGTCCTCGTCTCCTCGCTCCTCACCGGGCTCGCCTCCTTCGGGCTCGCTTCCTTCGAGCTGTTCGGCCTCTACTCGACCCCGCTCGCGCCGGCGAGCCCGATGGTCGTCGTCTATCCGAGCGAGACCATGACGAAGGAGGCGAAGATAGCCTACCTCGACGCCCGGCTCAAGAGCTACGCGAAGGAGCTCGAAACCGCCCAGAAGGCGCGGCGGCTGGGAACTTGGTCCCTTCTCGGGGGGGTTGCGGCCCTGGTGCCGACCGTGGTCCTCGCGGTCGCAGAGAACAGCGCGTTCTCCCAGTACAGCGCGGCCGGGCTTACCCCCGCCGCCTCGAGCCTGAACACGCAGGTGAACATCTTCAAGTGGGGCGCGATAGCGACCGGATCGCTTGCGGCGATCGGCTTCGCAGGGGCCCTAACCAGCTACGCCTTCTTCCCCGATCCGACCGAGGTGCAGCAGACCATGACCGCAGTGGAGAGCCAGCGCGCCGCGCTCGAGGGCAAGTAGCCGTGCCAAGGCCATCCCTGATCGAAGCGGGGCCTCGGAGGGCACAGCCGGGCCGGGGCGCACGCGGGGGCGTCCGCTCCTGCATCCGCCCGATCCACGGGCGGACCCTCGCGCGGCGGTCATGCCGGAGGCAGCGCCTACTTCTCGTGCTTGATCTCGAGCCCCTCCCAGTCGCTAGGGGGCGGGTGTCGGATGAGCTCCTCGGAGCGCCGCAGGAAGTCCTCGGCGAGCGAATCGCCGGGGAGTATCTTCAGGGTCTTCTCGAAGTGGCGGATGGCCTGCGGGAAATCGCGCTGGTAGTAGGCCTTCAGGCCGTCGTGGTAATCGTTCCAGGCGACCGCCTCGTCCTCGGTCAGGGACCTCTTCGCGGTGAAGATCTTTTCGCCGGTCGTCTTTCCCTTTACGACCACCTTGTCGACCAGCCGGCAGTGGAGCTTGTGCTTTACCTTGCGGTAGACGCTGGTCGAGAAGATGAGCTCCTGGTGGTACTGCTTGGTGAGACCCTCCAGGCGAGAGCCCAGGTTTACGTTGTCTCCGATGATGGTGTAGTCCATCTTTTTCTCGGAGCCGATGTTCCCCACCGTCACCTCACCGAAGTTGATGCCCACCCCGATCTTGAACTCGGGCCTTCCGGCCGCCTTCTGCTCCTGGTTGAAAGCGTGCAGGGCCTCCTGCATCTCCAGGCCCGAGAGGACCGCCTGGAGGGCGTCGTCATCGTGCTTCACCGGGGCTCCGAAGATGGCCATGATCGCGTCGCCGATGTATTTGTCGATGATTCCGTTTCGCCCCATGATGATGTCGACCATGAGGGAGAAGTAGCGGTTCAGGGCCTGGACCAGCTCGTCGGGCATGTAGCCTTCGGAGATCGTCGTGAAGCTGCGGATGTCGGAGAAGAGTATCGCGACCACCCGGTTCTCCCCGACGAGCATCGATTCGGGGCTCGCGATGAAGTTATCGATGACATCCTTAGGAACGTATTTCTGGAAGATGTTTCGGACCTTGTGCTCATTCTTCTGGGCAAGTACGGCCTGAAACGCGAAGTCCTTGATCTGCTTGTAGGCCTTCTCGAGCTCGCCGATCATGATATTGAAGGTATTCGCGAGCTCGCCGATCTCGTCCTTGTACTCGACGGCGACCCGGGAGGAGAGATCGTTGTAGGTGATGATGTTCTTCATCGCCCCCACGACCGTCGTGATCGGGCGAGTGAGGTAGAGGGAGAAGATGACGAGCAGCACGAGCGAGATCACCGCGGAGACGACCAACACCACAATGCTTTGAATCGTGATGTTGGTGACCTCTCGGAAGAAGATGGCCTTTTCGTTCGTCACGAAGACGTACCAGCCGAACGGGGTGAAGAAGAAGGTCTGTCCTACCATCTCCTTGCCCCCGACCGAGAGGTCCACCCACCCGATGTAGTCGTCCTTGTAGAGCCCGGCGATGTGCTGCCGCTCAGCCTCGGTTTCGTGAACCGGCGAGGTGGACATTTGGACGGCCCCGGAAGAGTCGACGGCAAAGATGAGCTCGGTGGGGCTTCCGACGATGGTGTTTGCGTAGGATTGCACCGCGTTCTTGGCGACCGTGATGTAGTCCGCATTGTCGGAGAGCTTGTTTGTCACGAGAAGGTCCCACTGGCTCTCCATGTACTTGTTGAGCTGCTGGGCCTTGAAGCCGAGGGCCGCCACGGCGATTCGCGTGATGCCGCTGCGAGCGGATTCCGAAGAGATGATGCCGGTGATGAGCAGGGTGGCAATCAGGAGAGGCAGGACGATCCAGATGATCTTGGTGCGTATTCTCACAACGTGATCCCACACTTCCCGAGTTGTGCGCCTCTGCCACGAATGCTCGACCCCGGGCCAGCGAGGACTTTACGGGACCCACCCGGTGATGTAGAATCGTCGCTGCGACGCGCTGAAGCGAGAATACAGTATAATCGCAGGCTTGTAAAGCAATTATGAGTACGCCGAGTGGGGCTGGAGGGCACCGTGAGCAGCTCTGAGCCGGAACGTTCCGACTTCCTTCTGGTGAAGGACGACAAGATATCGGAAAAGGATCGCCGCGAAATCCTCGAGACTATCGACCGGGTCGTGACGGAAAACCGTCTGACCGTCTCTCCTGAGCTCTTCGCGCTGAAGCCGAAGAAGAACGGGCTGCTGTTTCCCCTGGTCATCAACCTCTCCGCCCTTGCCGCGGTCGCACTGGGCTTTTTCGTCGCCAATCTCTACTTCTCCCGCCAGCAGAGCTCCATCTCCAACCAGGCCGGAACCTTCTTCTCCGCCGAAGGCAAGCTCCTCGCCGCCGTTCGCAAGCAGTCTGCGGCCGAGCTCGCGGCGAAGGACCAGCAGATCGCCAGCATTCAGGGTCAGCTCGGCAAGCTCGACCTGGAGGCCGCGGGCCTTCGCAAGAACATGGATGCCACGATCGCAGCGAAGGAGAAGGACCTACGCGCCCAGATGGCCTCGCAGCTCGACGCGGAGAAGGCGCGCCTGCAGAAGCTCGGCATCTCGCAAGCGGACCTCGATCAGAGGATGCAGACCTATCAGACCCAGATCCTGCAGCGCTTCAACCGGCAGCTTTCCGGCTTCCAGTCGCAGGCCCAGGCCGAGCTCGCGGCCCGCGAAAAGCAGATTCAATCCGAGCGCGAACGCCAGCAACAGATCCTCGCTCGGGCCAACCACGAGAAGCAGAGCCTCCAGGATGCAGCTCAGGCTCGGGAGGCCCAGCTGCGGTCGCAATTCGAGGCGCAGCAGGCTCAGCTCCAGACGCAAAACCAGCAGCTTCAGTCGAAGGCCTCCGCCGCGCAGGCCCTCGCGGGCCAGGCCCAGGCGAAGCTTCAAGCTCTTTCGGCGCAGTCGCAGAACGAGCAGCTGGTCGACGACCAGATCGCCGGCTCGTACAACACGATCCTCGCGGATATCAAGGACGACAAGCTCGAGCAGGCTACGGCGGACATTGCCTCGCTGCGGGCCCTGCTCCAGAATCCGAAGATCGATTCCCTTCCGGACATCGCCAAGCGGCGCCCGATCGATCTTGCTCTCCTCTCCACGCTGCAGAGCCTGATCAGCGAGAAGTCGCAGGTCACCACCCAAGCGACGGGGCTCGATCCCGCCATTGCCAAGGCGGCAAACGAGCTGCTCGCAAGCGAGGCCCTGGTGACAAAGGCCGATGCCGCCCAGGCAAGCGGGGACGCCAAGAGCGCCGAGAGCCTCTACACCCAGGCCATCACCCAAATTCCCGCCTTCAACAAGGCCTTCACGGCGATTCAGAGCTACGACGCGCGTCACGGCCGGGAGCAGCTCTCCGCGACCGGCGCAACGGACAAGCAGCTTCTCGCCGAGCGGGACGCCACCATCCAGAGCCTGCGCAACGACTCGGCCGCCAAGGCGGCCGAGATCGAGCGGCTGAATCAGAGCCTCGCCGCCACCCAAACGACCGTTGGGACCCTGCGGGCCCAGATCGCGGCACAGCGCGAGAGTCTCGATCGGCTGACGCAAAGCGCCGGATCGAGCGACGCAAACGTCGCCGAGCTGAGCAAGCAAGCGACGGAGCGGACTCGCACGATAGCGTCGCTTCAATCGCAGCTTGCAGGCGCCAAAACCGACACGAGCGAGCTGAAGGCCCGCCTCGCCGCGAACGAGGACAAGCTCCAGGAGCTCAACACGGAGATCGAGATCGATAAGCAGAAGCTCGCCTACTTCATCTACGGTCCCGACGACCTGAAGACCGCGGAGAAGAAGGCGCGAGATGCAGCCCTCGACGATGTGCTTCTCCTCACCTTCTACTTCTCCGGGCAGCACGACGCCGAGAACCCGGCGACGGTCAGCCGGATCAACGAGATCGCACAGCAGGATCCGCTCTATCGCGACGCGGCGGCGACCATTCAATCCCTCGCCCTGAACGGAAGCTACGCCGCGCCCGTGCTGCGGACCAAGCTCAAGCTGATCGGGCCGGTCTCCTTCGTCGGCGCGAACGGGATCACGGTCGAACGGCTCGCCAGCATCGAGGTCAAGAACGGGGAATCGGTGATGTTCAGGCACAAGGATGCGGCCGGGGCGGAGATCCCGGTGGCTGTGGGGAAGGTCTCAAGCGTTTCGTCGGACCGCGTCGAGATCACGGTCACCTCGCTTCTCCAGGGGAGCACGGGGCCGAAGATGCTCGATCTCGCCTACCTCGAGGCCCAAAGCGGAATCTAGCAGGGTGCTGACAAGGTGATTGACCCGCTGCCAGATCGACGTTTTCGGTTGAGCCGCCTGCCCCGGCTTGGCTCGAGAAAACGCCGTTTCGGCAGGTACCTTTGAGCTTGTCAGCGGCCTGATAGTGATCCCGCACAACGCGCAGCTATGAAGTCACGTGAGGAGCACCCATGAAGGTTTTGGTCATCGGAGGAGCCGGCTACATCGGGAGCCATGTCACCCGTGAGCTCTTGGACCGCGGCTTCGAAGCCACCGTCTACGACAATCTCTCGCTCGGCCTTCGCGAGAATCTCTTCCCCGACGCCGGATTCATCGAGGCGGACGTCCTTGACCCGGGCGCCCTATCGCGCGCCCTCGGATCGCCCCTCGGCCCCTTCGAGGCCATCGTCCACCTCGCGGCATTCAAGGCCGCCGGCGAGTCGATGCTCCAGCCGGAGAAGTACGCCGTCAACAACATCGTCGGCTCGATCAACATCCTCAATGCGGCGGCGGGGGCCGGAATCAAGCGGATCGTCTTCTCCTCCTCCGCTGCGGTCTATGGGGAGCCCGCCTACCTTCCGATCGACGAGGAGCATCCCCAGAACCCTGAGAACTTCTACGGCTTCACCAAGCACGAGATCGAGCGCCTGCTCGCCTGGTACGAGAAGCTGCGCGGGATCCAGTTCGCGGCCCTTCGCTACTTCAATGCCGCGGGGTACGATCCAGAAGGGAGAATCACGGGACTGGAGCGCAATCCCGCGAACCTTCTGCCGGTCATCATGGAGGTGGCAATCGGACGCCGCGAGAAGCTCCAGATCTTCGGCAACGATTATCCCACGCCCGACGGGACCGGCGTTCGCGACTACATCCACGTGACCGATCTCGCCGTCGCGCACGTGGAGGCCCTCGAGCACCTCGCACGGAG
>DAHVAK010000237.1 GCA_027314665.1 Spirochaetales bacterium | reverse complement strand
ATCCATATCAGCGAGACCCATTATGCCATTGACCGCCTGAGGGCCGCAAGCCGTCGGCCCTCAGGCCGGACTCTCTCCCACGCGCGAGAGTCGGGGGTCGGTTACGCGGTAGAGCGCGAAGTAGAGCGCGAGGAGCCCCGTGACGGCAACGATCGCGAAGACGATCGGCATGCCCATGCCGTCGGCGAGAAGGCCCAGGAGAATTGGCCCCAGCGTCCGGATAGGGGCCCCTGCCGTGAAGAGGATCGCGGCGTAGGTGGCCGCCCGCTCCGGCTTGCAGTACTCCATCGCCATGTTGTTTCCGAGGTAGACGGCGCTGGTAACGAGCCCCGAGAGAAAGAAGGCGGCGTACACGAGCTTGAGCGAAGGCGAGGCGACGAGCATTCCGAAGAGGACTATCGCGAGGGCCGAGCCGATCACGAGGACCATTCGATAGCCCTTCGCGTCCGCGATCCACCCGAGGAGGAGGCTCCCGGCGGCGGTCGCAGCCATGAGGATCGCCGTGAAGACTCCGACGCTCCCCTCCGTCGCTCCGAGCCGCAGGATCGCGTAGCTGGTTATGAAGGGGATCGCCGCGGCCGCAAGCTGGATCGTCGACTGCAGCGCGACGTAGCGGGCAAACGGACGATTCGAGCGGAGAATCGCGAGAATGTCGCGCAGATAGGGGCCCACGCGCCGACGGGTTTCGGGTGTCGCCTCGGGAGGCTCGTCGACGAAGCCGAGGGGAATCACCGAGACGAGGAGGATCACGAACCCGATGGCGAAGATCCAGGTGAAGGCCCGAAGCCCGCCGAATCGATCAAGGATCACCGTAGCGAGAAAGGCTCCTCCGACCGCGAGGAGGGTACCGACCGATGTACCGATCCCCGAAACCCGACCTCGGCGCTCCGCGGGCATCCCCTTCGCGTAGAGAGCCCAGAAGGGGGGGGTGTTTATCCCCGTGCCGAAGTTGGCGATCGCCCAGGAGGCGAAAAAAAGGCCCAACAGGAACGCCGGCGCCCGGAGCCAAACGAGGGCAAGGGCGAGGATCAGATAGGGAGCGCGCTCGAGGAACACCCCCACTATGACGACGTATCCGCGCTTGCGCGGCAGGTGCTCCGCGAAGTTCGCAGCGAAGAGCTGCGGGAAGAGCTGGCCGACGCTCTGCACCGCGACGATCAGGCCGATGAGGAAGTTGGACTTCGAGAGAAGCGCGATGAACAGGGGCAGGATGGTCTGGGGCGAGAGAAAGCTCTGCCCGAGGTTCCACCCGATTGCATCCACGAGGAAGATGGGGATGTTGCGCCGAAGGTTGATCGTTCCCCCGGAGTCGCTCGGATCGCTTTGGTGCATCGGGCGGATTGTCCACGAATTGGCGCCCTACTTCAAGGGCGTCCGCCGCCGGCATCGTTCGAGACGGCTGCGACGGGCCCCGCTTCCCGCGCTGTGGGGCGCCCCGGCAGCTCCGAGGCCGCGTGCCGTCGAACGTGCAGCCTCCAGCGGGTGTGACTACCTCGATGCGGGAGGGACACGAACTTCGAGACGGTAGCGCACGATCGTCCCCGCCTTCGGCACAACCTGGATGATGTAGTCCTCTGTGGCCGGAAGCGTCATCTCGAAGGAGGTTTGCTCGGCGAGGGAGCGCAGGTAGGGCTGCCCGTCCTCAAAGCCGTAGACTCCCAGGATCGCCTTACCCTCGGGCGCGGTGAGATCGAGGATGAGCCTCTGCCCGGCGTCGGCGCGCAGGACATAATCCACGGCCCGCCATCCGGGCGTCGAGCCGCTTCGCACGGAGGAGGTGCCCCCCGGAGCGAAGGTGATGCGCGCGGGGGTGCTCACGCTCAATGAGAAGCCCTCGCTACGGGCTCCGCCGTGGACCTGCACCAGAAAGTCTTGCGTTACGGTGAGCATGGCCCCCCATGAGGCCCGCCCCTTGGAGGCGTCGAGCAGCACCGCCCCATCGTCGACGCCTGAGACGGAGAGGGTCGCATCCCGATCGACCGTATCGAGGGAGAGGAGCATCGGTTGGTCCGCCGCCGCGCCGACAAGGTAGCTCGCAAGCTGCCCCGCGCCGACCCTACCGGTTACGATGTCCGACGTCGCGCCCGCTTCGAAGTCGACGCGCACCGCGTCCGCAGGGACGGCGATCGGCGCGCCGGCCGCGGACGCCGCGGGGGCCGGTACGGCGGCGAAAGCTGATCCCGCACCCTCGATCGGGGCAATGAAGCGAAACGATCGCGCTATCCGTCCGGCCTCAGCGTAGTAGGAGTCCAGCTGATCCTGGGTGAGCCCGGGCTTCATGGTGGAATCAACATAGTCAGAGCCGTACTCGAACTGATCGATCGCATAGCACATGTTCCCGTGAATCGCACGGTAGCTTTTCCCCAGGAGGTACTTCATCATGCCGGCGTCCCCGAAGGGAATCACCTTGAAGGGCACTCCCTGGATGGTCAGGTCCGAGGCATCCGGACCACCCGTCAACTTAGGAACCGCATCATAGCAGTGGGCGGTGTCAGGCGAGACGCCGACGCGCACCAGGGCATAGAAGAAGAGCGGGTACGGCTGGCCGGTGGCGTCGCCGCCCCGATCGACGCCGAACACCGGAATTTCAACGACCAGCTTGCCGCCTGAATCCTCGGTGGCGGCCGCGCTCCACGCGTTCGAAAAGAAGTAGCCGCTCAGAAAGTCGACGGTGGGGGTCATCCCGGCCGGCACCTGAAGCGTGAAGCCGTATTCCTCGTTCGTATAGGTCGTTGTGGCCTCGACGGCAGGAGCGCTACCCGGTTGGACGGGTAAGGCCCCTACCCTACCCAGTGACGCCACGGCCAGAAGCGCCGCCGCCAGCACCACAGCTCGATTTTCGCTCATCCCGGGTCCTACTCCTCTTCGAAACAGAGTCTCCCGCGACCGCCGGCCACGCTCCGGTCGCAGGGCCGGGGGCGTTGCCGACCGCTCGACACGAGCCGACACCGCCTGCTACCGCCCAACGTGAACCGTGACCACGTGCTCCTCGACGCCGTTGTTTCCATAGCCGAGCACGTTCCAGGACGCCTTCATGGGCTGCCGGTTGCCCTCGGAGTCGCTGGCCCGCGCCATGAGCCTGTGATCGCCCGGGCGGTCGGGAGTCCAAACGTACCGCCACTGGCGCCACGCATAGCGCTCGTTGGGACCGATCATCTCGGCCGGCGTCCACCTCTCTCCCCCGTCCACCGAGACATCGACCGCCGCAACCGGAAGCTCTCCTCCGTAGGCGAAGCCAAGGATCGTCATGGGTCGACCGTCGAGCTCCTCGTTCGGAAGCGGTTGCGTGATGATGGCCTTCATGACTATGCTCGTCACGACGGTCCCGTCGGTGGGACGTTGGCCCTCCTGAAACACCCGATAGACCGCGTCCATGAAATGGCCGGCGTACGGCTTGTCGATCACCGTGATCCGGGTCAGCCACTTCACGCAGCTCGCACCGGTCCACCCCAGCGGCAGTCCGCGAACGGGAAAACCGTGCTCGGGGGGTAGCGGATCGCCGTTCATCTCGTAGGCTATCAGGGTCGACGAGAGCGCCTTTTCGATCGGAATGCTTCGGATGAACTTCACCGTCGCACGCCCGCTCGGATCGTCGATCCCTTCAAAGGCGACGTGCAGCGAAGCCTCGGTCGGCCCGGCCAAGCGGAGCAGGTCGCCGAGCCACACCCCGCCCCACACCGCGTTTCCAACCCCGCCGACGGTCCACGGGTTGCCGCGAGCCTTTGTCGAGAGGAGCGCCCGGCCGTTGCCGGAGCACTCGACCGTGTTCGCCACGGTGGCCTTCGGCAGTCGGAGCAGCTCATCGTAACGGAAGGCGAGAGGCTCCTTCACCTCGCCTTCGATCGTCAGGCGCCAGTCGACGAGCGAGATCGGCTCGGTCAACATCGGGCTCTGATTTCGGTTGAAGAACTTCGCGTTTGGTGTGATCCAGGAGCGAAGAGATGAGGGATCGGTCTCCGCATTGAGTGGATCCTCGGTCATGATCCGCAGGGTCCTGTCCATGTTTGAAACTTCCTTACATGCCCTTTGCAGGGCTCGCAGGTATTTCACCTCTCGGCGCCTGTCTCTGTCAAGCGGGTCGCGCGCGTCGCGCAAACATGGGCTCGCGCGACCCAAAACGCGCAAGTTCGCGCGACCCTATCTCACGGGCGCCTCCACCTCATCGGCTATCTCGTTCGTCTTGAAGACCAGCGCGACGATCAGATAGATCGCAATCACGCAGACGAGCACCACGACGAAGCCCGTCGAGATCGAGACGATTCGCGTGAGCACCGAGCCCGTTACTGAGAGCGCTCCGTTCATCCCCCAGGCCCACGGCAGGAGGCTCCGACGGTTTGTGGAGAGGCTGTCGAGCCCCGTCGGGAAGGGGATCCCGAGGCAGAAGGCGGCGGGAGCGATGAACAGGACCGAGAGCAGGATCTTCACCACGAGCGGAAGGCCGAGGGCGGCGTTGAGAAGCGGCGACAGCCCGAAGATGTAGAAGAGCATGAACAGGGCGATCCCGCCCGCGGCGATCCAGACCTTGGCGGAGCGCGAGATGGGAAAGCGATGGCTCACGACCGCGCCGATGCCTGAGGCGATGAGCATCGTCGTGAGCACGATCGAGCTCGAGTAGATCGGGTCGGCCAAGAAGAAGTTGAAGCGCTGCATCAGATAGATCCCGGCCATCATGTAGCCGAGGCCGAGAGCTCCGTAGTAGAGGATGACCCCGAGGGTTCCACGCCGGCGCCGGAAGATCGCACGCCAGCCTCCCGCCATGGGGATGAAGACGATGAGAAAGCCGAAGAGGATCGACTGCAGGAGCGTGCCGAAGAGCAGGAGCTGACCCCACACCTCGGGTATCTGTCCGATATGTCGGGCCATGGCCCCGATGTTGGAGAGCTTGAGATAGGTCGTGTAGTAGGGCCGGTTGTCCGTCGCCGGACGGATGTCGAAGATGTATTTCTTGTAGAGCTCCTGGGCCTTCCCGTGCAGGAGCCACTCGAGGGCGAAGTGATAAAGATCGCTCGGCACGAGGGCCTGCGCAAGCTCCTCCGGACTGAGCGAGGCGAGATCGACCGACCGAGCAGCCGAGGGCTTGCCGATGAGGTCGCTCCCGCCGGCTGGAATGGCGCGGCGACCTCCCGCGGGAGCAGCCCCGCCCTGCGTCGAGGATGCCTCGCCCCTCGCACGGTCGTTGTCACGCAGCATCTGGGCGAGGTTCCCGGTGTCGACCGGCGCGCTTGCGGCGGAGGCCCCCGCGGAAGCGCCCGCTTTCGTGATCCCGTAGAGTCGCTGGTAGCCTGCGAGGATCTGGTCAAAGTTCTTTCCCGGCGGATTCGGCATTCCCGGATAGTAGTCTACGTTGAAGGACATCCGGTCGCAGAAATCCCGAAGGCGCGCGATGTCGGTCGCAGTGAAGTCGGAGTTCTTGACGAGGATGGTCGCCGTCGAAAGGAGAAGATCGAAGGTGAATATCCGCTTCTGCGGATCCTTCACCCCCTCGCGCTTGAGGGCCTCGACGACCGTGGAGAGCAGCTTCGGCACGTTCTGGGGCGGATCCACCGTGTTCCACACGGTAATCGAGAGGATCCCGTTCTTGTTCAAGCTTCTCAGGTAGTCGTCGATCCCCTGCACCGTGTAGATGTAGTCCTCGTTGATCGGGTAGCCGCCGGCCTGAGAAAGTCCCACCGAGTCGATGAGGCTGATCTCGACGAGGTCGTAGCGCTTCGAGGTGGACGCGGTGTAGGCCCGCGGCTCGGTGTTGATGACGTGAACGCGCGGGTCGGCGAGGACGTCCCCCGTGAAGCGTTTGAAGACGGGAACGTCCTTGAGCATGTGGATGAGATCGGGGTTGGGCTCGACCACGTCGACCTTCTGCGCCCCGTGGTAGAGGGCGGTGAAAACCCCGATGGCTCCACCAAGCTTCAAAAGCAGAACCTTCGGATCGTGGAGAAGGAGATAGGGGGCCGACATCGGGAGGTAGTTGATGTAGCCCTCTTCGCTGCGCGAGAGCTTGCGCATCACCCCGATCGGGCCGTTGCCGTCGATGTACAAGCCCATGAAGGCGTCTTTCGGCATCGAGGCGAGGTTGAGCGAGGCGTTGTCGCTCAAGCCCGGCGCGAAGTGGAAGTAGGAGCTGTCATAGACGTACATGTCTCCGGTCGGGCTGTAGTGATGGTAGACCTGCTTCACGTCGGGAAAGCGCCTGGCGTAGCTGATCGGCTTGAAATCGGAAACGTGAATTCTCCCCCACAGCTCCACCGCGCCGAAGGACAGGGCGAAGAGCACCAAGGTAAGCGCGACCTTTCCGACCCCGAGGGAGAAGGCGTTCCGCTGTCCGTTCCATCGAACCGCGCAGAAAAGAGAGGTGAGCGAGGCGAGGGCGAGGAGCGGTAGGATGAGCTTCGCGGGCGGCAGCAGGAACATCAGGAGGAGAATGACGAAGCCGCCGACGCCGGAGCCGAGCATATTCCAGAAGTAGAGTTGATGAATCCTGCTCGACAGGGCCATGAAGATCACGCCGATGAAGAGCGCTCCGAAGAAGAAGGGAATCGCATAGATGACGTAGTACGCGCCGATCCACCACAGCTGCGTCGAGTCCGAGACGATGAGCACCGGATTGAAGGGGACCTGCTGGCCGAGGATCTGCGAGAGGGCCATCGTGGGACTCATGAGAAACGAGGTGATGTAGAGCCACTTGTCGGGATTGGCGAGGACCCGCTTCTGGACGAGGGTGAGGAGCGTCCCGGCAAGACCAAAGCCGAGCAGACAGATGGAAATGACCATAGAGCCGAAGTTGTCCCAGCTCCCCACGGCGAAGAGGCGCATGATGCCGAGCTCGTAGGCGAGCAGGGTGATGGACAAAAGAAAGAGCGCGGAAAGCCTAAACCAAGATAGTTTGAGTTTCAAAGAGTGTGCTCCCTGCTTCGGGCGGTCCTATCGCTTGACATCGGTATTGAGCGAGTGGACCCCGCCACCGACCGCGGTGAACGGTACGAAGATATCCTTCGCCATACCGTGATAGATGTCTTCCCGAGTGAGCGTGATGTGCCCGTCGGCAGCGACGTGCTTGGTGATCTTGAGGATGGTCTGCCCGGAGGGCGGTCCGACGGGTATCACCATGATCCCGTCGGGCGCGAGCTCCTTGATGAGGTCCGGCGGAATGTGATCGATTCCGCAGGTGACGATGATCCGGTCGAAGGGCGCGAACTCGCGCCAGCCGTAGTATCCGTCGGCGATGCGCCGATGAATGTTCGCGTACTCCGGCATCTGGGGTGTGTGCGCCACGTAGATCGCGTTGGTCTCCTCCGCGAGCGGCTTCACGATCTCGATCGTGTAGACGTAGTTCGAGAGCTCGGAGAGGAAGGCCGATTGGAAGCCCGAGCCGGTTCCGATCTCGAGAACCCGCTGGTCGGGCTGCACGTTCAGGTAATCGGTCATGCGCGCAACGAGGTCGGGACCCGAGATGGTCTGGCCGTAGCCGATGGGCATGGCGACGTTCTCGTAGGACCGATTGAGGTTCGCAGCGCGGACAAACCATTCGCGGGGGGTGAGCAGGAAGCCCATAAGGGTCCGCTCGTGCCGAATATGTCCGCGCTCGAGGGCGAGGGTCGCCCGGGCCCACCTCTCCTCGAGGAACTTCTCCTGCTCGCCGGGATAGTGAGCAAGCATCCAGGCAACGTAGGCCTTCTCGCTCGTGAGCGGCGGATAATCGCTGCGCTTGGTGATGTCGTAGGCCGGCGGCGTGCCGATCGGGGGCGCGGGGGTAAGGTCGATGGCGGTGTAGTCGCTCGGGCGGTCCGAGGCCTTGCCTGCGAGCGTCCGTTCGACCGCAGGATCGCTGTAGGCGGCAACCCCGCCCGGCGCGCTGCCGGCGCTCGAGCCGACGGCGCCAAACGAGGGACCGCTCCCGGGGGTCGTCTCGCCCCCGGAGGAAGGGGTGCCCTGCGCAGGCGAGGCGACAGCAGCAGAAACGGGGTCCGAGGCGAGCGAAGAGCCTCCCTTTGCCAGAGCCGCTGCGCTCGCGCCGCCGCCCTTCGCTCCGAAGAGAAGGAAGCCTGCGGCGGCGATGAGGGCCAGTCCGACCACGCCCGCCCCGATGAGCGCGAGCCGCCGAGTCGCGCTCACCTGCCGGGGCGACTCCGCTTCCAAGGAGCGTGCGGCGCGAGCGCGCGAACGGGACCCCTCGTCCCGCCCGCCGGAGGCGAGGGCTCCCACCCCGACCATCTCGCGCGTGCTCTCGTCGGTCTTCCCCGCGGCGAGCTCCGAAACCGTGCCGGCGGGCTGCGCTGCGTCATAGCCGCACACCGGGCACTTGCCCGCGGTCGTCAAATCAAATCCACAGTTCGGACAGCTCGCCATTCACCCAACTCCTCGAAGCGCCTGCCTGCGAAAGCATGCGCCCCGCAAGACCTACCTATGCCAATTCTCCATTTGTAGCCTTTTACCGGAGCGCGAGTCAAGAAGGCCCCCGATCTCAGGCTCAGCCCGGAAGTCGGAGCGCGGCCCGCTCCTTGTGATATGGCCCGCCCTGCCTGTATAATGCCCATTCATGCAGCCGAGTCGAGCCATCACCATCGCGGGGGCAGGCTGCTCCCTTCTCGACCGGCTCTACTCTCCGGTCGACTTTGCAGGCGCAGCGTTCCTTCGCTACTGCTCCAAGGGCAAGGGCGACGGCGGGCTTGTCCCCGGGAAGCTCGTCTTCGCCGAGGAGCTCGAAGCCTTCGCAGGGCGCCCCTTGGCCGAGATCGTCCGAGAGATCTCCGGCGGCGCCGGGCCGACCTCCTCAAACCTGGGCGGGCCGGCCATCGTCGCGCTCATCAACGCGGCGCAGCTGCTGCGCAGCGAAGGGGAAGCGGTCAGCTATCACGGAGCGGTCGGCGACGACGAGAGCGGCAGGCTCATCCGCTCCATTATCGCGCGCAGCCCGGTCGATATCTCTCACTACCGAACGGTCGAGGGCGCCTCGCCGTGCACCTACGTCTTTTCCGATCCCGGCTACCACGACGGGCACGGCGAGCGCACCTTCGTGAACGACCTCGCTGCGGCCAGGATGATGGGGCCCGAGGACCTCAGCGCTGAGTTTTTCGCGAACGACATTCTCCTCTTCGGCGCCACCGGGCTCGTCCCGCGCCTTCACGACGCCCTCGCCGACCTCGTGCGGGCCGCAAAGGCCCGCAATCGGATCACGGTCGTCTCCACGGTCTACGACTTTCGCAGCGAGCGCGCGAACCCCCACCGACGCTGGCCGCTCGGAGCGAGCGACGAGACCTACCGTCACACCGATCTGCTCGTCACCGATCAGGAGGAGGCCCTCCGCCTCTCGGGGACCGCCGACCTCGAAGCAGCCTGCTCCTTCTTCAAGCGGCGCGGGGTCTCCTCGTTCATAGCGACCCGCGGGCCCGATCCGATACGCTTCTTCTCCGACGGGCGCCTGTTCAGACGGTGCGAGGGAGAGATGGAGGTCTCGGCGGCCGTCGGTGAGCGGCTCCGCAGCGGAGAAGGCAGCGGAGACACGACCGGGTGCGGCGACAACTTCGTCGGAGGGGTGGTCGCCTCCCTCGCCGGCGGTCTCATGCGCCGCGAGCGGGGCGAGATCGATCTGCCGAGCGCCTGCGCACTCGGGATCGTCTCGGGGGGCTTCGCCTGCTTCTATCTCGGGGGGACCTACCTCGAGCGCGAGGCGGGCGAAAAACGCAGGGCCGTCGGAGCGCTCTACGAGGCCTACCGGAGTCAGGTCTCCGGCGCGCTCGCGATCGAGCCCTTTCCGGAGATCCCATGAGCGAGGCCGCAAGGCGGGCGCGCCCTTCGGGTCTGCCCGAGCGAGACGGGCGCCCGATCCTCGTCCAGTTCGGGGCCGGCAACATCGGGCGATCCTTCGTCGGACAGCTCTTCGCCCGAGCCGGATGGGAGGTGGTCTTCGTCGACGTGAACCTTCGCGTCGTCGAGGCCCTCAACCGGGAGCGACGCTACCGCGTCGTCATCAAGCGGAACGAGCAGCCTGACGAGACGCTCCTGGTGGAGGGAGTGCGGGCGATCGACGGGCGAGAGCGCGCCGAGGTCGCCGCGGCGATCGCGGAGGCGAGCCTCCTCGCCACCTCCGTCGGGAAGGCCGCCCTTTCGGCGGTCTACCCCGCGATCGCCGCGGGACTCCTGGAGCGTCGGCGCAGGCGGGGGGCCGCGCCCCTCGACGTCATCATCGCCGAGAACGTCCGGGGCGCCGCGTCCGCCTTTCGCGAGGGGATCGCTGCCTTGCTTCCCGACGACTATCCCTTCGCCCGGCTCGTCGGGCTCGTCGAGACGAGCATCGGGAAGATGGTGCCGATCATGACCGCCGAGGACCTCGCGATCGACCCGCTCTGGGTCTTCGCCGAGGAGTACAACACCCTGATCCTCGACCGAGCCGCCTTCCGAGCTCCGGTCCCCGAGGTGGCGGGGCTCCATCCGGTCGCGAACATCGCGGCCTACGTCGATCGCAAACTCTTCGTCCACAACCTCGGCCACGCCGCAACCGCCTACCTCGGGTTCGCCTTCAACCCGGGCTTCACCTACATCTGGCAGCCCCTCGAGGTGCGGGAGCTCTTCGCGAGGATCGAGCTCGCGATGCGCCAGGCGGCGCTCGCCCTCAACCGCGAGTACCCTGACGATCTTTCGATGGGGGACCTCGAGTCGCACATCGCGGACCTGCTCAAGCGCTTCCGCAACCGGGCCCTCGGCGACACCATCCACCGGGTCGGGCGCGACGTCTATCGAAAGCTCGATCGCGAGGATCGACTCGTGGGGGCGATGCTTCTCGCCGCGCGCCACGATCTCCCCTTCGATGCGATCGCCTCCGCCCTGCGGGCGGCGCTCTCTTTCCGCGCTCCCGACGAGGGCGGCGCGCTCTTTCCCGCCGACCGCGAGTTTGCCGAGCGCTCCGAACCGCTCGGGGTTGCCGGAGTCCTCCGCGAGGTCTGCCGCCTCGATCCGGAGAGTCCGCTCGACGCGCGCGTCATCGCGGGCGTGCTCGCGGGGTAGCGCGCGGCCGAAAGACCGCCTCCCGGGGCAAGCCGCTCCCCTCGCCACCGACCGCGCCCGAGCAGAAGCCTCCCGCAGGCCCGACGCCCTACAGCTTCTCGAAGAGGCTCTCGAACTCGGCGGGGAGCATGATCTCGCGCACGCTCTCGATTGCGAAATCGTCGGTCATCCCGGCGATGTAGTCGACGATGGCGCGATCCCAGGAGCGCTCGCTCGTCTCATAGAAGCCCTCCATCTTCGCCAAATAGTCGCCGAAGCGGACCGCGAGGCGATTCCTCTCGCGTTCATAGCGCGCGAAGTCGGCTCCGCAGCGGGCGAAAAGCTCGCCGAGATAGTCAAAGAGGATGCGGAGCATTCGCTCGAAATACTCGTGAAAGTCGGTCAGCAGGGGGCTCAAGTAGATCCGCTCGTAGTTGAAGTCCGCGAGGAGCGAGAGGGCGCCGAACACCTCGTCTGAGAAGCCGATCTCCCCGCTCGACTCGGCACAGGCGATGATGTCCTTCACCATCGCGTCGATGATCTCGCTGTTGGTCCGCCCCAGCACCGCCACCGCCTCCGCCGGCAGATCGTCGGGCTTCAGGACCCCGAGATGGATCGCATCCTCGATGTCGCGCCCGAGGTAGGCGACCTTGTCCGCCATCCGCATCACCGTCCCCTCCCAGGTGCAGGGGTAATACTCAAGCCTCTCGATCGCGCCTAAGTCGCGGACGCGAAAGTCGGGACGGATGGATTGCTCGAAGGCCTCGCCGCAATGGTTGATGATCCCGTCGCGGACTGCATAGGTCAGATTCAGCCCCCGCCCATAGTTGATGAGGCGATCCACCTGGCGGAGGGAGTAGATCTCGTGGCTGAAGCCCCCGCGCTCCTTGAGAAGCTCCTGGAGGATGCTTTCTCCCAGATGGCCGAACGGGGTGTGGCCGAGGTCGTGGCCCAAGCTGATGGCCCAGGCGAGGTCGACATCGAGGTCGAGCGCCTTGCAGATGGTCGCCGAGATGGTTGCGACGTGCATGACGTGCTCGATGCGCGTGCAGATGTGATCGTTTTTGGGGGCAAAGAAGACCTGGGTCTTGTGCTTGAGCCGACGGAAGGGATAGGAGTGAACGATCGCGGTGATGTCGCGAAAGTAGTATCCGCGCAGGTCCTCGTCGCGAGGGTGCTCCCGGCGCACGAGCAGGGCGTCGTCGAGCTCGTTGATGAAGGCCCGCCCGCCCGTTGTCCCGTTCGCCTCGCCGTGCGAAGGGCGCATGGTGTTGCTCACCGGATCATTATAGAGCCAAGGCGCTAGAACCCCAACCCCTTGAGCCAGACCGCAAAGGCGACGCTTTCGGGGGTCTGCGCAAGCGCGATGGCGCCGGAAAGCTCCGCGGCGTCGAATCGCCGCCCAAGAAGCTCTCCGCCTGCGAGCCCAGCCAGACCGCTCTCGGCGGAGACCACCCTCCCCTCCTCCACCGAGAGGCGCAGGCTCCGGCCGCCCGCGTCCATGCGCAGCTCTATTTCAAAACGCGGGGTGCCGTCGAGGAGCCAGCCGACGCGTTGATTCCGCTCGCGAAGCGAGCGAACCTCCGCCGCGTCGAAGGAATCCTCGGCGAGCATCTCGATCTCAGGCGCCCCCCCCTTACCGCCGCTCCCCGCGAAAGGGGCGCCGGAGAGCGCCCCGCCGTAGCGCACGATCTCCGCCGTAAGCTCGTCTGCGATCCTTTCGGGGGTGATCCCAGCCTGCAGCTCTCGGAGGTTTACCACCTGCGCGGGTCGCGACTCCACGGCATGGGTCTCGATCCGCACGCTCCCGCGCCCCGTGCGCTCGGCCGCCCCCGCGAGGCCCTTCAGGAGCGGCCCCAGACGGTCGATCCGAGCCTCCACGAGGAGGGTTCCGTGGTGGAGGACCATCTCCCGGCGGAAGCAGAAGGCGTTGCCCGAGATCTTCCTGCCCCCGGCAAGGATGTCGTAGCGCGGACTCACCTCGGCGAGGATCCCGAGGCGGTCGAGGGCGCGAACGACGACCTCCAGGTTGGCCCGACGGTCGAAATTGCGGCGGGGAATGATGAAGGAGAAGTTGAGGTTCCCGCGGTCATGAAAGACCGTTCCCCCGCCGGAGATCCTGCGGGCAAGGCAGACGCCGAGGGCGCGCGCAGCCCCGAGGTCGACCTCTCGCCAAGGGTTTTGATGCTTTCCCAGCACGAGCGATTCGCTGTTGGAATAGAGCAGGAACCCGAGGGTGTCCGCAGGGAGCCGATCGAGGAGATACTCCTCGCGGGCCAGGTTCTCGTAGACGTCGCTGCTTGCCGAGCGATGGATGAGGAGACGACGGATGGCCGTCGATTCGGGGCTTTCGCTCATCCCGCGAGTCTACCCTGAGGTGGCCAGGGAAGGGAACGCCCAAATTTCTCAAGAATCGCCAGTGCCTAGTTGCTTTTCCTTGGAAATCTCCTATCATTGCCCCGAAGGAACCTATGAGTGGGGAGCGCATCCTCGTGGTCGAAAATGAGAAGATCATCGCTATCGATCTTCAGCGGCGACTCGAAAGATTCGGCTACGAGGTAATCGGGCTTACCGGCAGCAGCCAAGAGGCGATTGCAGCCGCCCGCAAGCATCGACCCGATCTCATCCTGATGGACATCATGCTTCCGGGGGATCTCGATGGGATCGAGACGGCCAAGAAGATCCGGACGGAGCTCGATAGTGCGGTCGTCTTCCTTACCGCCTACTCGGATGAAGAGACCCTCGAGCATGCAAAAGAGGCCGATCCCTTCGGCTACATCCTCAAGCCCTTCAAGGAAAAGGAGCTCTTCAGCACCATCGACATCGCGCTGTACAAGCATCGCGTCGACAACGCCCTAAAGGTCCAGGAGCGATGGCTTTCGGCGATCCTGCACAGCGTCGCCGACGGGATCATCGCCACTGACGTGAACAATCGCGTGCAGTTCATGAACCATGCGGCGCAAGAGATAACCGGGTGGACCGAGGGGCAGGCGAAGAACCTCCCCATCGCGGAGATCCTCCGGATCTCCGACGGCGAGCGTCCCGTACCCCTGGAGATCCTCCCCGAAGCCGATGGCAGCGCTCCCGCTCAATCGGTCGTTTTTGAGGATTCGATCCTCGCCGGGAGGGGGGGTAAAGAGATCCGCGTGGAGGGGACCGTCTCGCGCATCCGAGACAGAGCGGGGCACGTCGAGGGGCAGGTGGTCGCGCTCCGCGACACGACGATGATGCAGCGGATGTCGGAGACGATCACCTACCAGGCGAGCCACGATACCCTGACCGGGCTCGAAAACCGAGAGCAGTTCTCGCTGCGCCTCGGCTCGCTCATCGAGAGCGCGCAGAGCTCCCAGGCCACCCACGCCCTCGCCTATCTCGACCTCGACCAATTCAAGGTCATCAACGACACCTGCGGCCATGTGGCGGGCGATGAGCTCCTGCGGCAGACGACGGCCATCATCAAGACGGTCGTACGCTCGACCGACCACTGCGCGCGTCTCGGCGGAGATGAGTTCGGGCTTCTCCTCGAGAACATCAACCTCGAGCAGGCCCAGCTCATTGCGAAACGTCTCCAAGCGCGCATCAACCAACACAAGTTCGTGTGGCACAAGAAGAGCTTCAGCGTCTCGTCGAGCATCGGGCTGGTGATGATCGCGGCGAACAGCCGCGACATCCACACCGTGCTCGCAGCCGCCGATGACGCCTGCTATGTCGCAAAGGATTTGGGGGGGAATCAAGTCCGCAACTACGAGGACAACTCAAGCCTCTTCCTCCGCCGCCGCGGCGAGATGGAGTGGATCTCGAAGCTGAGGCGAGCCGTGGAGGAGAATCATTTTCGCCTCTATTACCAGCCAATCGTCGCCATTCGGGACGGCCAGGACCGCAAGCGGTGCGAGATCCTCCTCAGGCTCGCGGATGCCGAGCGGATCATCGTGCCGGCGGACTTCATCCCCGCCGCCGAGCGCTACAACCTCATGCCTACCATTGATCGGTGGGTGATCGCCTCCAGCTTCGACGCCTACCAGCGGATCAGCGCCGGCGACGGGGAGCTCAAGGAGTACCTCTTCAGCATCAACCTCTCGGGCGCATCCCTCGCAGACGACACGCTCCTCGCCTTCCTCCGCTCGGAGTTCGAGCGCACCGGGGTTCCGCCCTCCGCCTTCTGCTTCGAGGTGACCGAGACCGCGGCGATTGGCAACATTGCCTCCGCCAGGCGCCTCATCCACAATCTCAAGGAGCTCGGTTGCACCTTCGCCCTCGACGACTTCGGAAGCGGCTTCTCCTCGTTCGGCTATCTGAAGAACCTTCCGATCGATTTCCTCAAGATCGACGGCTCCTTCGTGAAGGACATCAACTCCGACCCGATCAACCGCTCCATGGTCGAAGCGATCAACAATCTCGGCAAGCTCATGGGGGTTCGCACCATCGCCGAATACGTGGCCGATCTCGCTATCATGGAGAGCCTGCGCGAGATCGGCGTCGACTATGCCCAGGGCTACGTCATCGCCGCGCCGACCCCGCTGCCCGAGTACGCGCAGGCTCACCTCGTCTGAGAGCCCCCTCCTCCGGGCGGCGCGCCCTGTTAGGTCCGACCGAGCATCGTTTGCGGATCGAGGATCGCGTCGGCCTCCGCTTCGCTGAGAATCCCCTCCTCGAGAATGACTTCCCGCACCTTCTTGCGCTCCTTGTAGGCGCGGTGGGCGACCTTCGCCGCGCGATCGTAGCCGACCTTCAGGGCCAGCGGCGTCACGAGGGCGAGGCTCCAGTCGATGAGCTCCCGGCAGTGCGCGACCTCTGCGGTGATCCCGCGCACGCAGCGCTCGTCGAAGGCCTTCGCTGCGTTCGTAAGCAGCTCAAGCGCGGAGGTGATCTCGTGGGCAAGGAGGGGCTGCATCATGTTCAGCTCAAGCGGGGCGTTCTGACACGCGATCGTGATGGAGAGATGCTTGCCCATCACGTGAGCCGCGATCTGGATCATCATCTCAGGGATCACGGGGTTCACCTTGCCCGGCATGATGGAGCTTCCCGGCTGCAGGGTCGGGAGCTGGATCTCCCCGATCCCGGAGCGCGGTCCGCTTGCAAGAAGGCGCAGATCCTGCGCGATCTTCATGAAGGCGACGGCAAGGGAATTGAGCGCCCCGGCAAGCTCGAGAATTGAGTCGCGGGCGCCCATCGCCTCGAAGTAGTTGTCAGCCCGCCGGAAGGGAATACCATACTCGGCGGCGAGGGCCTTGATCGTGCGCGGGGCATACTGCGGGTCGGCATTGATTCCCGTCCCGAGGGCGGTCCCGCCGAGGGCTAGCTCCTCCAAGGATGGAAAGGTCCGCTCGATGCGCATCCGGCATTTGCGAATCTGCTCGCAGTAACCGGAGAGCTCCTGGCCAAGGGTCATGGGCACCGCGTCCTGAAGGTGGGTGCGCCCAAGCTTGAGCACCGCGTCGAACTCCTCCGCCTTCGCGGCGAATCCCTCCTCGAGCCCTTTCAGGGCGGCGGTGAGGCGTGCGGCCTCGACCCGTGCCGCAAGGTTCATCGCCGTCGGGATCGTGTCGTTCGAGGATTGGCCCTTGTTCACGTGGTCGTTGGGATGCACCGGCGAGCGGCTGCCCTTGCTGCCCCCCAGGAGCTCGTTCGCCCGATTGGCGATCACCTCGTTGATGTTCATGTTCCAGGAGGTTCCCGACCCGGTCTGGAAGACGTCGATCGGGAATTGCTCGTTCCACTTCCCTTCGACGATCTCGCTTGCGGCCCTCGCGATCCCGTCGGCGATCTTGGCATCGAGCTGACCCAGCTCTTGGTTGGTGCGGGCCGCCGCCCGCTTGATCGATGCAAGCGCGCGGAGGAAGGGAAGGGGAATGCGCAGGGGCGAGACGTTGAAGTTGGCCGCCGCGCGCTGCGCTTGCGCTCCCCAGTAGGCCTCCTCGGGGATTTCGACCGCCCCCATGGAATCGGATTCGGTTCTCAGCTTCCGCTCGTTCATGTCGTGCTCCTCGTTCACTTTTTTACGGGGAGTATAGCAGAGATGAGCGGGTGCGTCCCTTCCCGGGACGTGGAGCTCTCATTCGACGCCGCTAATTGCGGCATTGATCGTCGGCAGCATATCGTCGTGCGTTCCCGTGAGATCGTAACGCGCAGCAACCTTGCCGTGGCGCATGACGATGACCTTGCCCGCCACCAGAAGCGCGTTGGCGGTGTTGTGCATGATGAGCAGGACTCCGAGGCCCTTCTCCTTGGCAAGCCCGATGTACTCGAAGACCCGGTCGGTCTCCTTTACCGACAGCGCCGCGGTCGGCTCATCGAGCACGAGGAGCTTCTGCTCGAAGTGCACCGCGCGTCCGATGCTCAGCGCCTGCTGCTCGCCTCCGGACAGCCTCATGACGTTCTGGTCAACCGAGGTCAAGTTGCGCAGACCGATTTCCGCCAAGGCGTGCGCCGTCTCGTTCCTCATCCTCCGCACATCAAGGCGCGACGTCTTGGTCGCCTCGGCCCCTAGGAAGAAATTGCGCCAGACGTTCATCGTCGGAACAAGGCCCAGGTCCTGGTAGACCGTGGCTATTCCGGCAGCTCTGCCTTCCTTGGCGCTCTGGAAGGCGACCCGACTTCCCTCGAGCAGTATCTCACCTCGGTCGGGGGCGATCACCCCCGAGATTATCTTGACGATGGTGGACTTGCCCGCCCCGTTGTCGCCCAGAAGAGCGACCGCCTCGCCCCTTCGAATCTCAAAGCTCACATCCTCGACGGCGGTAATCGAGCCAAAGTGCTTCGTCACCCCTTTCAGCTCGATGACCGGCTCGCCAGATCCGTTTCCGCGTCTTTCGGTCGACGAATCGCCGTTTCGCTCCTTCACTTTCACCTCGCTCCCTTGCCTCGGATCCTGCCCAGGCGCGCCGCCAGCGTGACGATGCCCTCAGTCCGGGCCTGAACCACAACGGCGACGATCAGCACGAAGCCGACGAACAACTCGTAGTACACGGTCGAGGCTCCCGACAGGACGAGCCCGACGGTCAGCACCCCCAGGAAGAAGGACCCGATTACTCCCCCGTAGATCGTCCCGATGCCTCCGAAGAGCGCCGTACCACCGATGACGGCCGCCGCTATCGCCTGGAGCTGCAGCCCGGAACCGGCCGCCGGCTCGATATCTGCGTAGTGGGCGAAGGAGACGATACCCGAGAACCCGGCGAAGATCCCGCAGAGAATGAAAAGAACGAGCTTCGTCCTGTTGACCGGAACGCCGACGTTTCGCGCTACCTGCGGGGCTCCACCCGAGGCGAAGGTGTGGTTTCCGAAGGGCGTCCGGTGCAGGACGAAGGCCATCACCGTTGCGAAGGCCAGCCACCAGACAACTTCCCACCGAACGCTGCTCTTGCCGATGTAGCCGGCAAAGATGTTGAAGGCCTTCGGGGCGGACATCGCGGTTATCGGGGAGCCGCTCGTCGCAAGCAGGATGACGCCCCCGACGACGTAGTACATACCCAAGGTCGTGATGAAGGAGGGAATGCCGAAGCCGACGGTGATGAGGCCATTCACCGCGCCGATCCCTGCGGCGATCGCAAGGCTTAAGAGCAGCGCCGGAATGATGCCGATGGCCGCGTAGAGGGACGCGAAGGTCATGCTACTCGCCACGAAGGTTTGCCCGACCGAGAGATCAAACTCCCCGCCGATCATCAAGGCCGTCACGCCAATCGCGATGAAACCGAGCTCGGAGGCTCCATTCAGCACACTTCCGATATTCAATCCGAGCAGCAGCCGCCAGCCGCTCGTGGCCTCCAGAATCAGCACGACGACCACGATCACGGTCGTGACCGCGATTGACCTTCCGCTCACGTATCTCGTTATTCCGCCAGAGCGATACATGCGCTCTGCGCTCACCGATCCCCTCACCTCGCCGTCCCGCCGCGATCCGCTTAGCTCGTCCCGCGTTGATATTCTAGACAAAAGCACACCCCCTGGCCGATCTTCCTCTTTGTCTTTACAGGGCGTCGCGTTGCCCCTCGAGCCAACCCGGA
>DAHVAK010000230.1 GCA_027314665.1 Spirochaetales bacterium | reverse complement strand
ACCAGAAACATCACCCGCAGGTCGACCTCGTGACGATGGATGTGACCATGCCCGGCATGGACGGCTTGAGCTGTCTCGAGAAGATCATGCAGTTCGACAAGAACGCGAAGGTGGTGATGGTCAGCGCCCTCGGCAAGCAGGACCTCGTGAAGCGCTCCTTTCTCGTCGGAGCGAAGAGCTTCATCGTGAAGCCCCTGGAGCGAGAGAAGGTCCTCGAGCGCCTGCGCGCGGTGCTCCACCCCTAGCGGCATGCTTGAGCGGGAGCCGAAGCAGCGCGTCGATGACGGATTCTGAGAGGGGAAGGCTGTCCCCGAGATTGGCGCTCGCTCGACCCTTTCAGCATTTCTTTCACACCGAGGCTTCGGGCGGGGTGCTCCTGCTCGTCGCGACCGCCGCGGCGCTCGTCTGTACGAACACCGGCCTCGCCTCCGGCTTCGCCCACCTATGGGAGAGCCGCTGGGGGATCGTTGCCGGGCCCTTCGTCATGCAGAAGACCCTCGGCCACTGGATCAACGACGGGCTCATGGCGCTCTTCTTCCTCACGGTCGGGCTCGAGATCAAGCGCGAGCTTCTCGTCGGAGAGCTGGCGGAGCTTCGCAGCGCCCTCCTCCCGCTGATTGCGGCCCTCGGCGGCATGCTCGTGCCGGCCGCGCTCTTCCTTGCCTTCAACGCGGGCTCGTCGGCTGCGCGCGGCTGGGGGATTCCCACCGCGACCGACATCGCCTTCTCGCTCGGCGTCCTGTCGCTCGTGGGAAAGCGAGCACCACCCTCCCTCCGCGTCTTCTTGGCCGCCTTCGCGATCGCCGACGACCTCGGCGCCGTGCTGATCATCTCCCTTTTCTATACCTCTGCGCTTTCCCTCCCGTGGCTCGGCGGCGCTGCCTTGGTGGCGCTCCTTCTCTTCGCGCTGAACCGCCTGGGGGTGCAGCGCCTGTTCCCCTACCTTGCGGGGGGAGTCCTCCTTTGGTTCTGCCTCCTCGAGTCCGGCGTGCACGCCACCGTGGCGGGGGTTCTCCTCGCCCTGTTCATTCCAAGCAGGTCCGGCTTGAGCGAGGAGCTCTTCAGTCGGGTGAGCTCGAGAATCCTCGCCTCCTTTGATCAAGCCGAAGGGCTGGAAGGCCATCCCATCCTGAACCCCGGGCGGCAGCGGGCGGTTCGCGCCCTCGAGCGGGTCCTCTCGCAGGTGGAGCCGCCGCTTCAGCGCCTGGAACGCCGGCTCCATCCGTGGGTGAGCTTTTTCATCATGCCGCTGTTCGCGCTCGCGAACGCCGGGGTCGCCTTCGCGGGGAGCGCCGGCGGGGCGATCGGTTCGCGCCTGTTCCTTGGGATACTCCTCGGGCTTGCGCTTGGCAAACCGCTCGGAATCGTGCTTGCGGCCCTTACCGGTCGAGCCTTGGGGTTGGTGCGCTATCCCTCTGGGATGGGGGTGAGACAGCTCGTAGGCGCCGGTCTGCTCGGCGGCATCGGCTTCACGATGTCCCTTTTCATCTCGGGCCTCGCGTTTGCCGCTCGGAGCCAGCTGGACCAAAGCCGGCTTGCCATCCTTGCGGCGTCCGCCCTCTCCGCCGCGCTCGGGGTGGCGTGGCTTTTGACAACCGCGCGCGTCCGCCCGGAGAGGCGGTGAGGCCCGGCGATGCTGCTTGTCGTTTCTCTCTTCGCGGCCGGCTACCTTCTCGTCGCCCTGGAGCATCCCCTTCGCGTGAGCAAATCGGCAATCTCCCTGGTCCTCGGCGGGCTTCTGTGGACGCTCCTTGCGTTCCTGGGCATCTCTGGGCACGAGCTGCTTCCGCGGCTCACCGAGCACCTCGCTTCCATTGCCGCGCTCGTCTTCTTTCTCATGGGGGCGATGGCGATTGTCGAGGTCGTGGATGCCCACGGGGGCTTCGAGATCATCACCGCGAGGATCACGACCCGCTCTCTGCGAACCCTCCTGTGGATCATCGGCTTCATCACCTTTTTTCTCTCCGCGCTCCTCGACAACCTCACGACCACGATCGTCATGCTCACCCTCTCCCGGCGCCTCGTCGTCTCGCCCAAGGATCGCCTGCTGTTCGCGGGGATCGTGGTGATCGCGGCAAACGCGGGCGGCGCCTTTTCGCCGATCGGGGATGTGACGACGACGATGCTCTGACTCGGCGGACAGATCTCCCCGGTGGGGATTCTCCGTCGGCTCTTTCTTCCCTCGTTTGTCGATCTGGTGCTGCCCCTTGCGGTTCTGTCGTTCTTCGTGCGGGGCGGGGTGGCGCGGCAGAAGGCGCCTGAGGAGGCTCGTCCGGTCTCCGACGGGGAGCGCGCCTTCATTCTCCTCCTCGGTCTCGGCTGTCTCATCGCCGTGCCGCTCTTCAAGGTTCTGACCGGGCTTCCGCCCTACCTGGGGATTCTCCTCGGGCTCGGGATCGTGTGGGTGACCACGGAGCTGCTCCATCGCGACAAGGGAGAGCCCTCTCGCCGCTCCTTGAGCCTTGCGCATGCCCTTGTAGAGATCGACCTTTCGAGCGTGCTCTTTTTCGTCGGGATCCTCCTCGCGGTGGCCGCCCTCGAGGTCGGAGGGGCCCTCTCCGCGCTCGCGACCTGGCTCAATGCAGCCATCGGCAACCAGGCGATGATCGTAGGCCTCTTGGGATTCCTCTCCTCGGTGATCGACAACGTCCCCCTCGTCTCGGCGGCGATGAACATGTACAGCCTCGCCCACTTTCCGATGGACAGCTTCCTGTGGGAGTTCCTCGCCTACTGCGCGGGGACCGGCGGGAGTCTTCTCGTGATCGGCTCGGCGGCGGGCGTGACCGCCATGGGGATGGAGCGCCTTACCTTCGGCTGGTATGCCCGCCGGATCGCCCCGCTTGCCCTGCTCGGCTACCTCGGTGGGGCGGCGGTGTATCTGCTCGAGACCGCTGCGCGCTAGCGGGTTGCTGACAAACGCAAAGGCACCCGCCAAAACGGCGTTTTCGCGAACCAATTCGGGGCGCGGAGGTCATGGATACGGGCGTCGGCCCGGCTGGGGGGGGGCTCCGAGAGGCGGCGCGATCTGACGGCGCGCGGCTGCCCGCCGATTCGGGGCGCGCTTGAAATCGGCAGCGGCGTGGGATATTATCTGACCTCGTCGGCTGTGAGCGAGGTGCGAGGTTCTTCATGAAAAAGTGGTGGCTTTCCGGCGTTGTTCTTCTTCTCCTGTTTTCCTGTTCCACCATTCCCTACGGCCAGCGGCCCGAAAACATCAAAAAGGTCATCGCCCTCTTCAACAGCGGGGACGTGAAGGCGCTGGTCGCCGATTCGAGCCTGCCCTTCCTCTTTGGAGGGGAGATCGTCGAGCTCAAAGAGGACCTCACGACGATGTGGACGAACCTCGTCGGCTCCGGGCTGCGTTTCAGCGACGCGCAGGTGGTAGAGAGCCACCCCGTCACCGAGACCACGTACAAGGCCTTCGTCGACAGCCTCGAGGGGAGGGTCTTCATGTCGCGCTACCTGCCGAAGGAGACCTCCTTCGTGCGGGTGAAGTGCACGAGCGGGACCTTCGACTTTCTACTCGACGGCTCGCAGCGGGGCTATCCCCTCATCCTCGGCTTCAAAGAGGAGACACCGCAGTGAAAAGGTTCGCCCTCATCGCGGGGCTTTCGCTTCTCACCCGCTTGGCCTTCGCCCAGCAGGCATCGGTGATCTACGTCCAGGGCAGCGTCGATCTGCAGCCCGCGGGACAGGATCGGACCGAGGCTCAGATCGGCGACGGCCTCAACCTTGGTGACTCGATCATCACCGGCGACGACGGCAGCGCACAGCTGCAGAAGCAGGACACGACCCAGATCAACGTCGCCCCTGACACGGTCTTCACCCTTCGCCAGCGCTCAGGGGCAGGCGGCCAGAAGCAGGACGTCCTGTCAGTGGCCCTGGGCTCCATCACCTTCAGCTTCAACCAGCTCTCCGGAAACGAGCCGGACATCTCCACCCCGAGCGCCACCGCCGGCATCCGCGGGACGGTCCTCACGGTCTACGCCGGGGCGGACGGCTCCTCCCTCTTCATCGTGAAGGAGGGCAAGGTGGCAGTCGAATCAGGCGGAAAGCTGTCGCTCGTGACGAAGGACGAGGGGATCGAGGTGAATCCGGGCCAGCCGCCGGGAAAGAAGTTCGAGATTCTCCACGGCTTCGTGAACTACCGCACCTGGAACAAACAGAAGCTCGACAACATCCTCCTCGACCCGCAGAGCGCGGCCCTGCGGGTCGAGAGCCAGATGAAGGACTACATCACCCAGATTGACGAGCTCCTGCCGAAATACAAGGAGACCTTCGCGGAGCTCATAGCCGAGCGAAAGAAACGCGACCAGGTCGGCAAGGAGGAGGGCGCTCAGGCCATGGGGAAGTACACGGCGGAGCATGTCTTTCCTCTCGAGTCGCTTGCCACCGCGCAGTACATCAACCTCCGCTACTACGCCCTCTCCGCCTTCTCTCTCAAGCGCTTCGTTCTCGGGCGAATGTACATTCGCTTGGCCTCGGAGTACATTACGAATCAGTCAAATCCGGTCTACGCGAAGTTTTTGCAGGTCTACCGTCAGACCGTCAAAGCCTTCGAAGCAACGGTAGTTCCGCTTCTTGTCCCGGCCGACATTTGAGGCAGTCGAATTGGAGAGTGATTGAGATGACGAAAAGGAAGATTTGGCACGTTGGCGCAATCGGGGCGACCGTCGCCCTTGTCGCGCTGCTCGGTTCTTGCCAGCCTGGGGTATCGATCAAGAGTCGAATCAACACCTTCAGCAACCAGTACCTGAGCAGTAATTGGAATCAGCTGTACACAAACTTCTCCACTTCCACCGCCGACTATGCGACGATGCAGAGCGGACAGGCCTTCTGGGTCAACACCCCCTTCTATTCGAGCGAGAGCCCCACGGCCATCGCGAACGTCAACGACAGCAACCCCGCGGCCGTCACGGGAACCTTCACGAGCGGTGGCAGCCCGTGTACGGTGACCCTTCAGATGGTACAGCAGGGAGCGGATTGGTACATCTTGAGCCTTACGGTCTCCGGCTCAAGCTCAAGCACCGTGACGATCAAGAGTCTGCGGTAGGCTTCTCCATGCGCGGTGCCGAGCCGAGCGGAAGGGCAGGGCAGATCCCGCTGCGGCTCGCGGCCGACGCGGAAGCGGTCTGAAGAGACCCGTAGCGCGGACTGGCAGCCGCCGGGCTCCAGCGCGGAATCGGGTGATCCGATGAACAGCGAAGAACGTGAAGGCGCAGCGGGCATCCGGGTCCGGCTCGCGGCGCTCTGGCCGCAGGGGCCCCTCGCGATCACCCTCGCGGTCGTCGGTGCTCTCAACATCCTCGACGGGCTCAAGCTGCCGCTAGCGATGCTGCAGCGCATGACGGCCCTCACCGGGCTCGCTCATTCCCTTTCGGCCCTCGGCGGGAGCGCCCAGGTGATCCTGGGGGTGATGCTCGTCGGGGCGGGAGTGGGCCTCCTCCGCCGGCTAAGCTTCGCCTGGACCCTGTCGGTCTGGCTGCTCATCTTGAGCGTCGGCATCAATGTGGCGCGGCAGCGCTGGGGCGTCGCCTTGGCGCTGCAGGTCCTTCTTCTCGGAGCGCTGTGGCTGAGCCGCCATCATTTCACCCGCCGGACGGCCCTGGCCAGCCTGATGTTTTCCTTGAGCAGCATCTTTGCGATTCTCATGTACGGGGTGGTCGGAAGCTATCTCCTGGGAGACGGCTTTCACCCGCGGATTCGCGACCTCGGCACGGCGCTCTATTTCACCATTGTGTCCCTGTCCACGGTGGGCTACGGGGACATCGTCCCGGTGTCGCCCGAGGCGCGCTGGTTCGCCGTGTCGCTCCTCGTGGTCGGGCTGGGCGTCTTCGCGAGCGTGATCGCCTCGGCCCTCGGACCGAAGATCTCGCAGGAGTTCGAGCGGCTTTTCAACCCCAAGGAGAAATCGGTGGAAACCAAAGATCACGTCATCCTGGTGGGAGAGGGCGCGATCGCCCGCAATACCGCCAGGGAGCTTGAGCGGCGGGGCGTGCCCTTCATTCACATCGTGAGCTCCGCGGAGGCGAACCCTGGCGGCGCCGAGCATCAGGTCATCGAGGGCGATGGGACCGATGATCTCGTCCTCACGAAGGCGGGGATCGAGCGCGCCCGCATGGTGATTGCCGCGCGGGAGGACGACGGCGAAAACGCCTTCATCGCCCTCGTGGCGAAGGACCTGAATCCCAATGTCCGCCTGCTCGCGGTGGCGAGCTCCCGGCTGGCGATCCGGCGTCTGCGGCTCGCGCGGGCCGACTTGGTGTTCTCTCCGGCGGCGGTCGGCAGCCGCCTCCTCGCGGACCTCGTCGAAGGCAACGAGATTTCGCCCGCTTTTCGGGATTTGCTCGAGGGAGGCCCGGAGAAGGGATAGGCCGCAGGCCTCGAGACGGGCGGCGGCGGGACCCACCCTTGCCACGATCCGCCAAAAGGTACAATATAGGAGCGTTGATCGATCGCTTCGGGAGCTCATCAATCAATGACGCGAAAAAGCATAACGATGATGCTTCTGCTGGTGGCGGCGTCCACCCTGCTCGCTTCCTGCCAGGCCTTTAGCGTTCTGTTTGGGGTGTCGATCGACCAGCGAATCAACGACTTCAACAGCGATCTGAAGGTTGGGGCCTACACCGACCTCTACACGAACTTCTCCGTCTCGCAAACTGTCATGTACCAGCAGCTCAAATTGCCCTCCTACTGGCAAACGAGCGGGCCCTTTGCGGCGGCCGACAAGCCAGGGCGCATCACGAACACCACTATTGAAGGAAACGTCGTACGGGGAAGCTACTCCAACGGCACCGGCGGCAACTACCTCGTCACCTTGACGATGGTCCAGGACGGAATCGACTGGTACATCGGAGAGATGACCCTCAGCCCCATCGTGGGCACAAGCCAGTACCAACCCTCGGTTGTCCGAATCTTCTGACGATGCGAGAGTTCAGATGAGCAACCAGTCCCCTTCCGAGCGTGACGCGCCGCGCGGCGATCCGGAGGCGGTGGCCCCGCCAAGCAGCGGCACCCTTCGGGCGGTAGTCTTCGACTACGGCTGCGTCTTGAGCCTCCCCCTCGACGACGGCTCGGTCGCTCGCATGGGAGAGCTTCTCGGAATCGCACCCGAGCGCTTCATGGAGGCCTACCTTCGCCCGAGGCGCCGCTACGACCTTGGCGAGACCGGGCTTCGCGCCTACTGGAGCGAGGTGATGGCTCCCTTCGGCCGGCTGCCGGATGAGGGGATGCTCGAGCGGCTCTTCCTCGAGGACGTGGGCGGGTGGTTGCGGGTTCGCGCTCCGATGGTGGAGTGGGCCCGCGCGGTGAAGGAGCGGGGCTTCAAGATCGCGATCCTCTCCAACATGCCCCCCGATCATATCGACTACATCGGGGCGCACAGCCCCTGGTTCGCGCTGTTCGACGTCAAAGTCTTCTCGGCCGCGGTCCAACTCGCAAAGCCCGACCCTGCGATCTATCGCCGCTGCGTCGCCGAGCTCGCCCTTCCGCCGGGCGACTGCCTCTTCATCGATGACCTCCTTCCCAACGTGGATGCCGCGCGTCGCGAGGGGCTGCGGGCGATTCGGTTCGAGAGCGAGGAGGCATTGGCCGCGGAGCTCGCCGGGTTCCGCGAGCTGCCTGCCTTTCCGTCCGACTATCCGCGATAGGAAGCCCTCATCCGTCGTGCAGACCCATTCGGGATCACCCGATGTGCCTGTGGAATACCTGTCAACAGCCTCTCGAAGTGAATGCGACCGCCCGTCCCACAGTTGTTGGGACTCGACGCAGCCTTTCTCGCATCTTCACCTCATGCCCGAAGCACCCGGTGGCTCTGTCCGAGATGGTATTTTTCCTTGACAGGGGAAAGATCGATGCTATAATGGCGGCACATATCCCAATAAGTCATACCACTATGAGGAGGAAAACGAATGAGAGTGCGGAAGGTACAGTGGGTGGTGCTACCGATCCTCGCGCTGTTGCTCGTGCTCGCTGGCTGCTCCGAGAAGGCCGGCGCGACGAAGGGCAGCTCTTCGTCCGCCGAGGCCACAAAAGTGCAATTCCACACGGATTCGAGCGGCTTCGTCGAGCCGGTGTGGCCACACTATACGAAGAAGGCATCACTGACGTTCTGGACCTGGATCAAGAATGCAGACAAGCTTGCCGAGCAGTTTATGGAGGCGTATCCGAGCATTCACGTTACGGTTAAGAACGTCGGTCAGGGGCAGCCGCAGTACACCAAGCTTACCACGGCCATCCAGGCGGGAAGCGGCGCGCCGGATGTCGTTCAGATCGAATTTCAGCTTATTCCTCAGTTCGTGAATACGGGCGGTCTTCTCGACATCTCGAAGTACGACGACGGCTACGGAAAGCTCTTCCCGCAGTGGACCTGGAATCAGGTTCATTTGGGCGGAAAGCTCTATGCCATTCCCCAGGACGTGGGCCCGGTCGGTCTTATTTACCGGAAGGATCTCTTTGACAAGTACGGTATTTCCGTCCCCAAGACGTGGGCCGAATACGCGCAGGCGGCCGCCAAGCTCCACAGTGCCGATCCCTCCAAGTACATCACCTTCTTCGCGGTGAACGACGGCGGATGGATCAACTCGCTGCTTTGGCAGGCAGGTGTGTTCCCGTTCAAGGACACCCCGAATGGCTGGAAGATCAACTTCGATACTCCGGAGGCCAAGAGCGTCGTCAACTATTGGGCGGACCTCGTAAAGAAGGGCTACGTAAAGGTCTCCAACGACTGGACGCCGCCCTGGATTCATGAGCTTGGCGCAGGCGACTATGCGAGCGTCATCGGTGCGGCGTGGTCTCCGACGTACGAAATCGAGCCCTACATTCCGAAGGGTAGCACCCAGCAGTGGCGTGCCGCCGAAATTCCGCAGTGGAAGGCGGGCGCGCAGGTGGACAGCAACTGGGGCGGGTCGACCAACGCCGTCACCAAACAGACAAAGTATCCGGAGGCAGCGGCGCTTTTTGCCGCATGGATCAACACGCACCTCGGCACACTTTCTGTGATGACCACCGACATCGGCGAGGGCGGTTCCGGTCTCTTTACCGCGGACCTCTCGACACCGAAGGTCGGCAAGTTCCTGTCGCCGGTGCCGTTCCTCGGCGGCCAGAAAGCGAACGAAGTGTTCAGCAATATGGTGCCGTGGGTGGACAAGGACTTCCAGTGGAGTCCGTGGACCAGCTATGTCTACAACCAGATGACCGTGGAATTCACTGACCTCTTTGCGGGAAAGATCACGACCGATCAGACGATTCAGAATCTGCAGAACAAGGTGACCTCGTTTGCGCGTGCACAGGGTTTTCAGGTCGCCCAGTAGGCAGATTTTTGCCGGCAGAAGTATGGCGGAGGCTCCTGCGAGCCTCCGGTTCTATCCGTGAATCTACTGAAAGGCAAGATAGCCGCCATGAAAACCAATAGGTCTGTTCCCTACGTCATGCTCGCGCCGTTCGTGCTCCTGTTCTTCGGCTTCTTCCTCTATCCCTTCTTCTATGCATTCTATCTGAGCCTGTTCGCAAGCCGGATGGGCCACAGTCATTTCGTTGGCTTGAGCAACTACGTGCTTGCATTGAAGGATGGATCGTTCTGGCACTCCATCGAAACGGTGGCAAAGTACGGTATCCTGCAACTTTTTACCATGCTGCTCCTCGCGCTCATTCTGGCGCTGCTTCTCGACAGTCCGATAGTTAAGGGCAAGGCGACGTTTCGGCTCCTGTATTTTCTTCCGTATGCGGTGCCGGCCGTTATTGCGGCACTTATGTGGGGCTTTCTGTACGCACCGCAGCTCGATCCGCTGCTCAACGTGCTCGCTATCTTCAACCATGGCAAACCGGTGGATGTCCTCTCTCCCGGGAACCTGCTGTACAGCATTGTGAACATAGTTGTGTGGGAATGGACCGGCTACAACATGACGCTCTACTTCGCGGGGCTGACATCGCTTCCGCTCGAGATCTACGATGCGGCTAAGATAGACGGGTGCACCGAGATTCAGACCGCACTGCGAATTAAACTCCCGCTTCTTCGGCCTATCATCATATTCACCTGGATTCTTTCCATAATTGGCGCATTCCAGCTTTTCAACGAACCGTTCATCCTTTCGAGCATCACCACCGTTCCGTCCGACTATACGCCGAACATGTACATCTACAACATGGCGTTCGCGTACAACAACTTCAATTACTCGGCCACGCTCTCGTTCTTCCTTGCGTTCGTCACTCTCGTTGCCTCGCTAGTCTTTCTCTACTTCACCTCCGGGGAGCAGAGGCGGCAGCGCCGTCTGAACAAAACCTGATGGGAGCACGACCATGACCAACAGAAGAAAGTCATTCGGGCCGACCCAGCTCCAGCGGATGCACCATGCCGACCGGTACACGCAGCGTCGCACCGTGCTCAGCACGCTCATTCTTGTCATCATGGGCATTCTGGCCGCG
>DAHVAK010000048.1 GCA_027314665.1 Spirochaetales bacterium | reverse complement strand
CCTTGGGGCCGACCGGGTGCTCCGCTACGACCAGGTCGACGTCGCGGCCGAGGCGGTCGCGTGGTCGGGAGGCCCGGGGGTGGACTATCTCCTGGCGACCGTGAGCGGTCCGCTGCTTTCGAGCGCGCTCGATGCCTTGAGGGTCTACGGGAAGGCCGCCTCGATCCTCGCCCCGAGCGAGCCCTTTCCGTGGGCCGTGATGTCGAAGAAGAACCTTGGGATTTTTCTTGAGCTCATGCTCACGCCCCAGACCCTGAAGATGGAGACGGCGCTCGACCACCAGCGGGAGATCCTGGAGAAGTGCGCCGACCTCGCTGCCGAGGGGAGACTGAAGGTCCGGGTGGCGGAGGTTCTGCCCCTCGAGCAGGCGCAAGAGGCGCACCGCAAGGTCGAGACAGCGGCTACGATGGGAAAGATCGTCCTCGAGATCGCATAGCTCGCGCCGGCTGCACCCCGGCGGACCGCGGCGCAGCCAAGCCCACCGCAGGCGCATGGGCGGCTGCGGCGCAGCCGGCGCCGGGAAAGAAGGGGGCGGGCCGCGCCCGCCTAGACCGGGGCGTCTGCGGCAAGCAGCTCGCGCAGGCGGCTTGAAAGCTCCTCGAAGAAAAGATCCATGAAGCCCGGGTAGAGCGCCGAGGCGTGGGGGAGGACCACGACGTTGGGAAGCTCCCAGAGGCGCGAAGAGGGCGGGAGGGGCTCGGTCTCAAAGACGTCGAGCCCGGCGCCCGCGATGAGGTCGGACTCGAGGGCCCACACGAGATCCTCCTCGCTGTAGCAGTTGCCCCGCCCAAGGTTGTAGAGATAGGCGCTCCGTTTCATTGCCCGGAAGTGATCGCGGGTGATGATCCTTTCGGTCTCGGCTCCCCCGGGGAGGATGAGGACGACGTGATCGGCGGACGCGAGCGCCGCGGGAAGATGGGAGTAGGTGATGATCGCGTCGGCGTCGACGTCGAGGCGGCTGTCGCGGGGCGAGCGCTTCATCCCCGTAATCGTGCAATCGAAGCCCTTCAGAAGGCGGGCGCAGCGGCGTCCGATGTTGCCGTACCCGAGGATGAGGACGTGCTGGCCGCGCAGCTGTCGGCTCGCGTGCAGGTAATCGCGCTCCCAGCGCCGAGCGGCCTGGTTCTCCAGCAGGCGGCGAAGCTGGCGGTTGAAAAAGAGCATGAGCGCGAGGAGGGTCTCGGACATGAGGATGCCGTGGAAGGTGGCATGAATGACGGGAACGCGCCCGCTCGGGTCGGGGGGAGTGCTCTCGTTGCCGGCCGAGGGGGTAATGACCGCCCGCAGATGGGGCGCGCGCTCGTAGAACCGTGCCGGAAAGCTCCATGCCGCCGCGATATCGGCCTCGGGGAGCGCGCGCTCGAGCTCCTCCTGGGTGGCGACCCTGACGAGCTCAAGCTCGGGGAAGCTGCGAGCGAGCTCCCGCCACTTCGCCGCAGGCGATGCGGGCGCCCCGTTTGTCTCCAAATGAACCACGAGTCTCACTTTCTTCATGCTGTCTCCTCATGCGGCTCTCTGCCGGTTCTCACGCCGGTACCGGCGCCCACTCCTCGAGGATGCGCTCGATCTCTTCGTAGCCGGAGGCCTCCATGAGCCGATTCCGCAGATGCGCGGCTCCCTCGAAGCTTGCGATGTGGACCTTCACGAACTTCTTCATCACCTCGAAGCTCTTGTCGCCGCCCCAGGTCGACCGGTAGAGGGCGATGTGCGCGCGAAGCATCGCGATCCGTTCGGGAGGGGGCGGGTTTCTCCCCGCGCGCTGCGGATCGAAGAGAAAGAGGTTCTGGAAGATGCCGCGCCCGACCATCACTCCGTCGACCCGGTAGCGCTCGGCCTTTTCCGCGATCTCCCCAAGGCTTGTAACGTCGCCGTTTCCAATGACGAGGGTGTCGCTTCCCATCCGGTCGCGGAGGGCGACGACCCTTGCGATCTCGTCCCACTTGGCGGGGAAGTCCGACATCTCCCGCGCGATGCGCCCGTGGACGATGAGCGCCTCGGGCTTCTGCTCGAGGATGAAGCCGGTCCACTCCTCCGTGCGCAGGTCGTGAAAGCCAAGGCGGGTCTTCACGCTCACTGGAAGCATTCCTGCTCCCTCCTTGGCCGCCTGGATGAGCTCCCGCGCAAGGGGCTTGTTCTCGATGAGCGCCGAGCAGCTGCCGTTCTTCACGATCTTCTTCACGGGACAGCCCATGTTGATGTCGATCCCGTCGAAGCCCAAGGCGGCGAGCTCTCTTGCCGAGCGAAGGTAGTGCTCGGGATTGTTCCCCCAGATCTGGGCGACGATCGGGCGCTCCTCCTCGGTGAACTGGAGGCGATGGATGACCGCCTCGCGCCCAGGGGAGCAGAGGCCGTCGGTGTTCGTGAACTCGGTGTAGAAGACGTCCGGCCTCCCGCAGCGGGCCACTACCCGGCGAAAGACCGTGTCGGTGACGTCCTCCATCGGAGCGAGGACCTTGATGGGGCGCCCTAGGGTCCGCCAGAAGCTGTCCATACGGAGGAACTATACCGAATGGAGGACGGGTAGGGCAACCGAGGCGAAGACGATTGTCCCGGCTCGCACGGCTCGATCGGATCAGCCCAGCTTGCGCGATTCGCTCGAGGGCGATTGTTCCGGCCCCCACGGCTCGACCCGGCGAGGAAGGGCGCCCAAGCGAGCGCGGAACCGTGCTATACTCCCCGAATGATCGCCGTTACCGGAGCTTCCGGACACCTTGGAAACACGATTGTGCGCATGCTCCTCGAGCGGGGCCTTCCCGTCCGGGCGGTGCTCCGCAGGCTCGAGCCGCCCTCCCTCGAAGGGTTGCCCGTGGAGCGGGTCCGGGGCGATCTCCTCGATCGCCCTTCGCTCGAGCGCGCCTTCGCGGGCGCCGACTGGGTGATCCACGCTGCCGCCTTCATCTCCACCCAGGATGCGGACCGGATGAGCCTCGAGCGCATCAATATCGAGGGCACCGGCAACGTCATCGAAGCGGCCCTCGCCGCCGGGGTGCGCCGGGCGGTCTTCGTGAGCTCGGTTGAGGCCCTCAACCTCCACCATGGCATCGTGAGCGACGCCGAGCTCGACGCCTTCCACCCCGAGTCGACGGTGATGGCCTACGGGCGGACGAAGGCCCTTGCGACCCTCGAGGTGCTGAGGGCGGTTCGCGAGCGCGGGCTGCCGGGAATCGTCGTCGCTCCGAGCGGCTTCATCGGACCCTACGACTTCGGAAGCTCCCTGACTGGGCGGCTCGTGCGCAGCTTCCTTCACCGGCGTCTTCCCGGCTACCTGGAAGGGGCTTTCGATTTCATCGATGTTCGCGATGTGGCGAAGGGGGTGATTGCGGCCGCCGAGCGCGGGCGGGTCGGCTCCTGGTACCTCCTGTCCGGCACGCAGATCGGCGTTCCGGGGCTCATGGAGCTGCTCGCCGAGGTCTCTGGAGTCGGAAAGCCCTTCTTGAAGATTCCGACCTGGCTTGCGATCGCCTACGCGGCGGTTGCCGCGCGTTCGATGCGCCTCCTTGGACGGATCCCCCTGTATACCCCCAACTCGATCCGCATCCTCCAAACCGGCGCGCTCTTTCAGCCCGAGCGTGCCGCAGCCGAGCTCGGCCACGACCCCCGCCCCCTGCGCGAGACCATCGCCGACACGGTCGCATGGTGGCGGGAGAGGGAGGGCCTGCCCCGGGCGCCCGAGGAGGCGGGAAGGAGCCGGGAGGCGACTCGCGCGTCGAAGTAGGGTCGAGGCACCCCTCTCCGGACGCCCCATCTTTCCAACGGGGCGAGGGACGAGCCCGGCTACACGACGAAGGGTATGACCGCCTTCCGCTCGCCCGGATAGTCGCTGAACTCGCTTCGGTACCAGCGGTGGTGGGCGATCGCCCGGGGAAAGAGGTTCGCGAAGGTAAAGGCGGCGAAGGCGAGCCCCGCGAGCGACCAGGTGAGGATGGCCCAGCCGGTCCATTCGATGATCTCCCCAAGGTAGTTCGGACAGGAGACGAAGCGGAACATGCCTCCGCGGGGGATGAGGTAGCCGGTCTCACCCGGCTTTCGCAGCGAGCGGAGGATGTTGTCCGAGCTGGCATGAATGACAAAACCGGACGCAAAGAGCGCCAGCCCTCCGACAAAGCGCATGTCGAGCAGCCAGGCGAGCGGATAGGGCCTGACGAGCACGAAGAGATGGCTCCCGTTCGCGTATCCGTTGAGCGCATTGAAAAGGACCGCAAAGAAGCTGATGAGGACCGGGAACTGGCGTCGGCCTTCGCGCATGAGCGAGGTGAAGACGAAGGTTCGATACACGTAGTGGAACTCCCAGATCAGGATGAAGGCGATCGAAACCGGGTCCCGACGCCCTCCGAAGAGAAAGAAGATAAGAATGACCGCCACCGCGGGAAACTCCATGATCCGCCAGCCCCACTTCTCCGGCAGGGTGATCCCCCAACCGGGGCGGGCATAGCGTCCGTAGGGAGCCCGCAGGAAGAAAAGCGCGACGAAGATCGCCACGGCGAGAGCGAACAGAATATCGATCGACCAACGATAGATGAGCGCGATCATTGCTTCCCCCTTTGTTCGGAAGGCGGGGCCGACGGTGATTCGGTCGGTTCCGCCGGCCGACGCGAACGGGCCCGCGAGCAGTATATCAGAGGGCAGGGCCTCAAGGCAGGCTCGCGAGAATCCGCTCGGCGACCGCCCCGCCGAGCGCGACGTGCCCTTCGGGGTCGAAGTGAATCCCGTCCTTGTCGCTCGAGCGGACCACCGAGCGAGCGTCGAGGAGGTCGCAACCGAGCTCGGCGGCGACCTCCTCGTAGGCGCTGGCGAGCCCCTTCGCCTTCTCCGCCGCGTCCTGGAACATGCCGGCAAAGTTGGACAGCCGCCCGAGGGGGGGCGGTGCGATCAGCAGGACGCGGGGAGGCCGACCGCCGGGGCCGAAGTCGGAGCCCTGCGCCATCTTGACGAGCCGAGCGGCTCCGTGGGCGATGTCCCAGGCGGAGAGGCCAAAGCGATGCTTCAGATCGTTGGTCCCGAGCATGATGACGAGCAGATCGACGGGCTTGTGGCTTTCGAGACAGGGAGCCAGGTAGAGGCTGCCGTTCTTGGACCCCTCGAAGGGATCGTCCCAGACCGTGGTTCGCCCGTTCTGCCCCTCGGCTATGACCGTGAAGCTCCCCGGCCTCTTCGCCTCGAGGGTGCGGGCGAGCACGCCGACCCAGCGGCTCTCGGTCGGGTAGCGCTCGCCGCTCCCCGGGTCGTAGCCCCACGTGTTCGAATCACCGAAGCAGACTATCGTTGCCATCTCAAACCCTCCTTGATGCGAGCGCGGCAATCCGCCGATTTCCCCACGCGGCGGGACGGCGCTTCCGCCTCCATCATGTTCGAAGGGGCCGCGTCGCGCAAGCTGTTTTGCGGTGTGACACAAGCCCCCCGCCGTGCTACTATCGCCTTCGGACGCGTGCGTGCGCCGTGGGGCCGCGCCGCGGCCGCGCGCGATCGAAGACAACTCGGAAAAACAGGAGAATCACATGGAGCTGGAAGCAAAACGCATCAGGGATATCGGCAATCGGCCTGCGACTTTTCTGTCGAACGGTCTGGTGCGCGTCGTGGTCGCCGACGACGGGGGGATGATCCCGGAGCTCAGCTACCGACGCGAAAACGGCTACCTCAATACCCACTGGGTGCCCTATTTCCGGAGCAACTCGGGCCGTCCCTATTCGCGGGGGGCCAACGGCAGCTTCTGGGGAGGGAGCCTCCTCTACGGGATCGCGGGAAACTTTCCCTGTCTTCCAACCTTCGGGGCCGCCGGCAAGGCCTACGGTGCCGATCTGCCGACCCACGGCCCCACGGCAAACGAGTGGTGGCGCCTCGAGAAGGTTGGGGTCTTGCCCGACCGAGCCGCCTATGCGGCGACCTCCATGTCGGGGGTTCGCCCGCGGGACCTGAGCTACCGCAAGTGGGACATCCTTCTGCCCGATCATCCCGTGCACTACGCGGTGATCAAGGTCAAGAACAGCGGACGAACGAGCTACAAGATCAAT
>DAHVAK010000046.1 GCA_027314665.1 Spirochaetales bacterium | reverse complement strand
GTAGAAAAGGAGCATGCGCTCGTCGGCGAAGCGGAGGTCGTCGAAAGGGGCAACGTAGCGGTAGCTCCTGCTGTGCGCGTCGAAGGTGATGGGCGCGGCAAGTCGGTCGCGCATGTACTCGATGTCACGCTTGGCGTGGCGCGGGGAGATCTCGAATCGCGCGGCGAGCGACCGGACGGTCAGGGCGCCCTGCCCGCGCAGGGTTCGGTCGATGTAGACGACGCGCTCGAGCTGGCTCACCTACGACCTCCTGGGGGCGAGGATCACCCTCTCCCCTGTCAATTATCGAGCATTTGGCTGGCCGGCGCAAGCAAAGACGGCGGATCTACCGCGGCTTCTGAGGCGGTCGGAGGTTGGCGCAGATCGATGCATGCTCGGAGGGGGATCAGTCGAGCTCTTCGGCGAGTGCCAGCAAGGCGTCGCGAAAGCGGGCGTGCGTGCGGCGGAACGACGCAACTGCCTCGGGGACGAGCCGCTGGACTTCGCGGACTTTTTCCGCTCTGAGACGGGTGCGGTAGATGTTCCGGAAGACGTGCCGGAACGCGCGCAACTCGTGGAATGCGTCCATTTCGGTCGGTTCGAAAAAGCGCGGCCGCACCCCGGGAACCTCGGCGGCCATTCGATCGAGAAGATCGGCATGCCAGGTGGCGCTATCCAGATTGTTCTCGAACTGCTTGGTAATTCGGAGAAGGTAGTTTTCGATCAACGAGTAGAGGTTATGAATGGTGTATCCGAGGGCAGCGTAGTCCAGAGGATCATCCGCGCCGCCAATAATCCGTTCTTCGGCGTGGGCATTCTCCAGGACGAGGGTGTCGAGATGCGCGAGGTCGGCATCGAGCAGGCCCACGAGCGAGCGAATATCATCACCGCTTCGTTTCATACAATATCCTCCCGTTCTGCGCGACTTCTTGGGCGAAATCTTCGTCGACCCCTTGAAGGTCGACGACGTCGATCGGAAAGGCCTGACGAAGCGACCAGTCGACGATTTTGAGGTAGCGGTCGCCGTCAACCGCAAGGTCGATATCGAAGTCGATGCGCCGTACCCTGCCCGAGGCGAGACTCCCAAAGAGCACGATCTTGCGAATCGTCGGATCGAGCTTGAGAAGCGCAGTAGGAACAGATTCTAGAAAATCTCTGGCCTCCTCGAGACGGTCCTTGAGCTCCCGCTCATACCGAGCGTTCTCTCGCTTTTGTCGTGCGACGATGCTGGTTATCACCTGACTCGCGACTTTCGCCATGCCCAGCTCCAACCCGAAGCGCCCGCGCGTGGGACGCGAGCTTCAGGAGATTCTATGCGCGAGAAGCTGGTTGAAGCAAGTCGGTCGCAGCCGATGGCAGATGCCGTCAGACTGCGACAAGTGCGACGACTTTCTCGAGGCCGGCCCGGCAAGCTAACAGGGTGCTGACAAAGTAATTGACCCGCTGCCAAAACGGCGTTTTCTATGGTTTTTTCCCCGAAACTGGTTCGTGAAAACGCCGTTTTGGCAGGTACCTTTGAGTTTGTCAGCAACCTGCTAAAGGCAATTCCTTTCCGCGCCTTTAGCCGCGCTCGAGGGCGAGCAGCTCCTTTAGCTCGCGATTTGAAAGCTCGCCGATCCACTTCTCGCCCTGGCTCACCGTGAGATCCGCAAGATCGCGCTTTTCCAGAAGCATCGAGTTTATCTTCTCCTCGAAGGTCCCGCGGGTGATGAAGCGGAAGACGGTGACGTGCTTCTTCTGTCCGATGCGGAAGGCGCGGTCGGTGGCCTGCCGCTCGACGGCGGGATTCCACCACAGGTCGAAATGCAGGACATTGTTGGCGGCGGTGAGGTTGAGCCCGGTTCCTCCGGCTTTGAGCGAGAGGAGCATCATGCGATGACGAGGCTCGCTCTGGAAGCTGTCGATGACCTCGTCTCTGGCCGCGCGCTGCAGCCCCCCGTGCAGAAAGAGCGGCGCAAACCCGAGGCGTTCCTCGATCATCGTCGCAAGGAGGTCGCCCATCTGCTTAAACTGGCTGAATACGAGCACCTTCTCGCCGCGCTCGATGATAGAGCCGAGAAGCTCGAAAAACAGCGTCATCTTGCCCGATCGACCGGGCGACCCCGGGGGCTGCTTGAGGTAGAGAGCGGGGTGATTGCAGATCTGTTTCAGGCCGCTTATGAGCTTGAAGATGAGGCCGCGTCGCTCTACAGGCGAGAGATTTTCCCGCAGCTCGTCGACCCGATTCACCAGCCCCTCGTAGAGCGCGGCCTGTTCGGGGGTGAGCTCGGCGTACCGGTCGAGCTCGACCTTGTCGGGTAGGTCGTCGATGATCGACTTGTCGGTCTTTAGGCGCCTGAGGATGAAGGGGGCAGTGATCCGGCGAAATGAGTCGAGCCGCTCGCGGTCCTTGAACTTCTCGATCGGGACGGCGAAGCGCTCCTTGAAGGAGCCGCGCGTTCCGAGCAGCCTCGCCATCGCGAAATCCAGTACGCTCCAGTAATCGAGCAGGCGGTTTTCCACCGGGGTCCCGGTCATGGCGATCTTGTGGTCGGCGCGCAGGCTCTTAACCGCCTTCGTCCACTTCGTCGCGGGATTCTTGATGTTCTGAGCCTCGTCGCAGATCACGCACCGCCACGCGCGGCGCGCGAGCAGCTGATGATCTCGGGCGGCAAGGGCGTAGGTGGTGATGACGAGATCGGCTCCCGAGGGCTCCTCGCGGTCACTCCCATGGTAGACGAGCGCGGTGAGCGAGGGGGCAAAGCGCTCGATCTCGCGCCGCCAGTTCGTCACGAGGCTCGCCGGCACCACGATGAGCGCCGGGTGTTCCCCGTCGAGGGTGCCTTCCTCCTTGAGCCGGAGGAGGAAGCCAAGGACCTGGACGGTCTTTCCGAGCCCCATGTCGTCGGCGATGAGGGAGCCGAAGCCTGCGCGAAAGTTGTGGTAGAGCCATTGGTAGCCTGCCTCCTGGTAGGGGCGGAGGGTCGCAGTGAGCCCTTGGGGAAGCGCAGTCGGCTTCGGGTTGATGAGCTCCCGGAAGACGCGCCGCAGGCTCTCCTCGACGCGCACCGGCGCCCCCTCGTAGGCCTCCTCGAGCATGATTCCGAGCGCATCGAGGGGACCGACCGAGGGCTCTTTCTCTAGCTGCTTCTCGAGTCGGGCAAGCTCGCGTTCGTCGAGGTAGACATAGGTGTCGTGAAACCTCACGATCCCCGTGTACGTGCGGGCAAGGGCCTTGAACTCGGCGGGAGTGAGATGCTGGCCGCCCAAAGAAATCGACCAGGAGAAGGCCATGAGCTGATCGAGGTCAAGGTAGCTCCGGACCGATTCGCTTCCCGCTCCCTTCTTCGCCGCAAGCGAGAGGGTGAGCTGCGGGACAAAAACCTCGCGCAGCGACTTCGGCAGGAGCGTGCTGATTCCCAGCGTACGCAGCACCGGCAGGGCATCGAACCAGAATGAGACGAACTCCTCCCCGGCTACCGTCACCGGACGAGGGTCCTTCAGCACGCGATTCACCACGGGCAGGTAGGTCGAAAGCAGGCTCAGGTCGCGAAGCACCGCCGGCCTCTCGGGGTCCTTTCGCGCGAGGAACTCCGCGAGGGGGAGAGGCAGACCATTCTCGTCCCGCCGGTCGCGAACGAGCAGCTCAAAAGAGAACTCGCTCGCGCGCGCCCCCTCCTCCACCTTGATGACGGGAAAGCAGAACTTCGGGTGGAGAAAGAATCGACTGAGCCAGAGGTTGACGGTTTTTGCGTTCTCGCCCTCCTCAAAACGATTCGGGGTGTAGGGCTCACCGCCGAAAAAGAGCGAAAGGACGCGTTCGGACTGGGCCGCGGCGTTCGCCTTTGCGCCGGAGGCGCCCCCCGCGCGGGCGGCAGCGGCGCCTGCGAGGCGGCTGCGGGCGCCCGCCCTGCGTCCCCTGCCGGTCGCTCCAGCCGCCCCGCCCCAGAAGCGCTCCAGGTAGTGGCCGACAAAGAGCGAGACGAGGAAGAGGACCTGTTCCTTCGCCTGGAGAGGGTCTCTGCCGTAGGAAAGCATCGCCTTTGGCAGGGCATCGACGAAGGCGTCGGTGATCGCGGCCAGGTCGCGGTCGAAAAGCGCCGGAATCCAGCGCACGACGAAGGTGCGCGATCCGAGCGAAATGATCTCAGGGACGAAGGCCGATCGCTCGATCAGCCTCACCGCGAAGCTGTGGAGGACGGTGAGGAAGGAGAGGACGGGCGGGTAGCGGTTGAGATCGCCGATCGTCAGCGCCTGGAGCAGGTCGACGAGCTCGTCGAGAGAGTGCGTTGCGAAGGTGAGGACCTTGCCCTTCGTGGCGAGCTTCCCCGTGATGGCGCCGCTGCGCGGTGAGATGCGCAGCTCCGCGGTGGAGTAGAGGCTCTCGGGCGGCTCCTCGGAGAGCTCCGCCTCGCGAAGGCGCTTCTGGATCCCCTTGGCCGCTCGTTTGTAGGCGGTCAGGAGCAGCTCCTTGAAGTCGCCGGCAAGGTAGAAGAGCGGACGCTCGGTGAGAAGCTTGTCGACGGCGCCCAAGAGCGAGGGGACGAGCGAGAAATCGATGTGCTCGAGCTTCTCCTGGTAGTAGGTGTAGGCCTTCGGCTTTGGAGCCACAAGGGAGCTGATGCTGACGATCGTCTCTTCCTGCGCCGTCGCTGCCGCGCCGAGGTCGGCGAGCAGGTCGTAGCCGTGGAGCCCAAAGACGAGGAAGGGGTTCTTGTCGATTTCGTTCCCGATGAGGTAGGTGACCGCTGCGAGATGCTTGCAGGGGACCGCCCAGTCCGGGCAGGAGCACTCCATGCCCATCTCCTCCCAGGAGCCGGGGAAGAGCGTGATCCCCACGCGGCCAAGCTCCTCGTACAGCTCCGGCGGAAGAAGGTGCGCCCCGAGCTGCGACAGATAGTAGGGGCTTGCCGCGATGACCTTCTGGATGGTCTGCCTTTCGTTCGCGCCAAAGGGGGCGATGCTCAAGGAAACCGCGTAGGGCGAGGGGCGCGATCCCTTCACCTTCGCGGCCACTCGGTTGCCGTCGAGGCTGATGGAGCGGACGGAACCGTTGCGTGCGTAGCGCACCCCGCGCGGGAGCCTGTTGGCGAAGTCCATGTTGTCGAGCGCCTCGATCCATTTCCTGCCCCACCAGGTATTGCCGAACTGAACCCGTCCCATCGATGTGTGTTATAGATGATTTCATGCCGCAGTGTCGAGCCCGGCAATCGGTCGCTTGAAGCGTTGCATTGCGCGAATGCGGCCGGTGCGCTACGCTATGCGGGATGAAAGAAAAGGGTCGGCCCAGGGTGCTTCAGTTGATGATCGCCCTGAAGGGGATACGCCCTCCGATCTGGCGCCGTATCCTCGTTTCCGAGAGCTCCACGCTCCGAGATCTGCACGCCGTTGTGCAGGCAGTCTTTGGCTGGAGCGACTACCATCTGCACGAGTTTGAAATCGGCCGGCTGACCTACGGTGATCCCGAAAGTGACGAGTTTGGCGAGCTCCAGCTCCACGACGATGCGCGAACGAAGCTGCGGGCGCTCGATTTGGGGGAAGGAAGGAGCTTCCTGTACCGGTATGACTTCGGAGATGACTGGGAGCACATCGTGCGGGTCGAGAAGATCCTTCCCAAGGAGAGGGGGATGCTGCTTCCCCGTTGCCTTGGCGGGGGCCGAGCCTGCCCGCCTGAGGACGTCGGCGGCGTCGGCGGCTATGCAAGGTGTCTTGAGGCGATCAAGGATCCTGCGGACGAGGAACACGCGAGCTTCCTGCAATGGATCGGCAGGGCTTTCGATCCGGAAGCCTTCGACGCGCAGCGTGTCGATGACCAGCTTCGATCGGCCGCCCAGTCCGCGTGGAGCGCTGCGATGAGGCGGACGCTTGTGGTCGAATACGACCCGGACCGCCCCCTTCCCGAGGAACAGGAGGGGGTGTGCGAGACGCTACCGCTGCGCCGGGACGTGGTCACCCTTCTCGGATATTGCCGGGACAATAGGGTGACGGGGACCCAATCCACGGGCAACCTGCCGCTGAAGGCGGTGCGGGAGGTGTACCAACGCCTCGTCAATCCCCCTCTCTTGGGCCGCACCATCGAAGAGAGGATGGAGGGCTTTCGAAGCGAGGAAGAGGTCCGGCCGGTCTACCTCGTTCACATCCTCGCGAGCGAAGCCGGCCTTCTGTCCGGAGGACTCGGGCGCCGATGGCAACTCACCCAAGAGGGCGAGCGCTTTCTCACTGCGCGCGCGATTCAACAGGTATGGAAGCTGTTTGCCGCGTGGTGGTACCGGGTCGACTGGTTCATAGCCTATCCGATGGAGGTCGCGAGCAGCATGCATTCCGACGACTTAGCGTCCTCGGTGCTCACGGTCTTGCGCCAGGCGCAGATGAGTCCGTCGATCGACTTCCCGATCTTCGCCGAGCGCGTGGTGAGCACCGCCGGTTGGCGAAGGCCGCCGAGAACACGAACGAGGCCTCCTCCCTCATCGGCTCCATCGTGGAACTCATGGTGGTCGAGCCGCTGGAACAGCTCGGCGTGGTTGCGGTCGAACGGCAGACAGAGGCACGCGCGTTTGGCACGCGGCAGGTACCGGCAATCCTCACCGTCACACCGCTCGGGAGGACTCTGCTCGCAGCTCTCGGCTGAGAATCTGCGCACGCGACGGACCGAGGTGAGAGACAGTCCGGCCCCCCGGCGCAGGTGAGGATGTCGACCGTCACCATGTCGGCCAAGGAGGCGCAGAGGCACGTGCGCGCGCCGTAGGCCGCCGCTTACTCGTCGGACTCGATCTCCAGAAAGAATTTCTCGAAAGCGTCCAGATGGGCGAGGACTGCCGGGTAGACCTCGCGGTATTTCTTGGTCAGAAAGTCAAGGCGCTCCCAGTCATAATCCAGCTGAAAGTAGTAGCGCTTGAAGTGGCGGAAGCGAAGCAGCTCTTCAAGCGCGCGGTGGGTCGACTCGGAGATGACCGCGACTCGAATCCCCGGCACCCGGAGCGTCATTTTCTCGAGGAGGTCCGCATGCCATCGCTCCTGCGTCAGGCTGTTCTCGAAAAAGCGGGAAATCCGTAAGAACAAGGTTTCGAGGCAGGTGTAGAAGTTCTCGAGTATCTGCGCAACAATCAGCGCCGTGCTTTTTGTACGCCCCAGTTGGGAAAGCTCGTTCCGCCGGACGGCCTCAAAAAAAGCATCGATCTCGCCGAGTAGGCCGCGGGTCTTCTCGATCTCCGCACGCAAAAGAAGGAGCGATTCATTCTGTCCGCTCATACACGAGCCTCCCCCGCTCGCGGATGCTCCGGGCATGCGCCGGGTGTATTTTCTCGAGCTCGACGATATCGAGCGGAAACCGGGTGAGCTTCTCCGCCTCCCCGTAGACGGCAAAGATCTCCTCAGGGCTCGAGAGGCCCTCCACGGCGATGTCGATGTCGGAAATCTCCTGGAACTTCCGGCGCTCGAGGAGCGAGCCCCACTGGTAGATGCGGCGAGGAGCATAGCGATCGCGGACCATCTCGATGATTCGTTCGGCATCGGCGACTGCGCGCGCAAAGCACCGATCCAGCTGCTCCTGCCGTCGAGCCTCCTTGGAAGCGAGAAAGGCCCGGATCGCGTGCTTCTCCTCCTTCGACATTGGCATCACGGCGCAATTGTAGGCCCTGCGGCACCCGCGATCAAGGGAGCGATGATCGCGTCCGTGCCGCCGATCCAACTCCTCGATTTGGCCCGACCGGCGGTTGACACCACTCCGTCTCGCGCAAATAGCTTTACGGTGGAGGCCTGGCGGTGGCGGAGCGGAGTGCCGACTGGATGAGACAGGCGATTCGCAATCTCTCGAGCGCTCGGTCTCAGCGTGACGGCGGCTTCTACGAATGGGCGTGCTTCGTTGCCCAGCAGGCGGGCGAAAAAGCGCTCAAGGCTGTCTACCAGTGGCGAGGCGCGGAGGCCTGGGGCCACTCTCTCCACGACCTCCTGCGAGGCCTCCACGAGGGGAAGAACGTCCCGGACCAGGTAGCAGGGAGCGCGTTGGCGCTGGACAAGTTGTACGTCCTTTCCCGGCATCCAAACGGCTGGCCCTCCGGAAGCCCTGGTGAATCGCTTGCGAAGAAGGATGCCGATGCAGCAATCAGTGATTCGGAAAGAATCGTACAATTCTGTTCAAGTCTTCCGGTTTGATCGCGAGCTTCTCAACAAACGCATCGGTGACGGCGTCGCGGCGCTTGCAGCAAGCGAGCCATCGGTAGTCCGGGTCGTCCTTTTCGGCTCGGTAGCGACCGGTCGAGCGGTGCCGGGAAGCGATGCCGATCTTCTTATCGCTGTCTCGCACTCCGACCGCCCCTTCCCTGATCGGCAGGACCAATTTCGAAGCTACTTCGAAGACCTGGGGGTTCCGGTCGATCTTTTCGTCTACACGGAAAACGAACTGGCGGACGACTCGATCCCGAAAGCCAGAACGGCACAGCAAGTGGGGCGCGTGCTCTTTGACCGGCAGTAGCCTGCTTCGTAGCATCACGGCGACGGGCAAGGCCACGGGCGCGCGAGGGATCGGAGCGGCGCCGAAGGCGGCGAATCGCAGGCAGGGCAGTTCAGCAGGAAGTAACGCCGACAACACCGGCGAGCGGACTGCGGAACCGACGGCGCCTCGGTGGGCCCGATCGCGAGACTCGCCTCACCCGCCGCCGAGGGCTCGTTGCGCGCCGGACGGGGACGCGCCGAACAGAAGCTCGTAGGTGTCGATCGCGATCTGCAGCTCCTCGTTGGTGGGGATGACCACGATCGCGGTGCGGGAGTAGTCGCGGGAGATGATGCCGGGGCCGGGGCCGATGCTCTCGTTGAGATCGGGATCGAGGATCATTCCGAGGTTCTCGAGGCGATGGCAGATGCGCTCGCGCATCTGGATTCCGAACTGTCCGATGCCCCCGGTGAAGACGAGGATATCCACCTTGACCATGTTGGCCGAGTAGGCCCCGATGTACTTGCGCACCCGGTAGGCGTAGACCTCGAGGGCCTCGGCAGCCTCGCGCTTGCCCTCGGCGGCGGCCTTCTCGATGTCGCGCAGGTCGTTGGAGATGCCGGAGAGCCCGAGGAGCCCGCTCTGTTTATTGAGGATCTTGTTGAGCTCCTGCGGGGTGTAGCCACGCTCCATGAGAAACAGGAGAACCGCCGGGGCGAGGTCGCCGCTTCGCGTGCCCATCACCAGCCCCTCGAGGGGGGTGAAGCCCATCGAGGTGTCGACCGAGAGGCCGTTCTGGATGGCGGTGATGGAGGCCCCGTTTCCGAGGTGGCAGGAGATGACGTTGGTGTTGTCGGGCGAGCGCTTCATGAGCTTTAACGCCTCGGCGGCGACGTAGCGGTGGCTGGTCCCGTGGAAGCCGTAGCGGCGGATGCGGTAGCGCTCGTAGAGCTCGCGCGGCAGGCCGTAGAGGTAGGCCGCCGGCGGGAGGGTTTGGTGGAAGGCGGTGTCGAAGACCGCGACGTGGCTCCTCCCGGGAAGGGCGATTTCCGCCTCGCGAATCCCGGTGAGGTTCGCCGGGTTGTGCAGGGGGGCAAGCTCGGAGGCGGTCTCGATGATCTCGATGACCGCAGGCTCGATGACGACCGAGGCGGCGTAGTGCTCGCCCCCGTGGACCACCCGGTGGCCGCAGCCGGCGATCTCCTCCATAGAGGCGATGATTCCCTGCCGGGGATCGGTGAGGACGCGGCAGACCGCCTCCATCGCCGCGTGGTGATCCTTGAAGTGGTTCTCCTCCCGAAGAGCGCCGTGCGGGGAGCTCTGGGTGATGACCCCGCTCGTCTCGCCGATCCGTTCGACGAGCCCCTTGCCGAGGCTCACTCGCGAGGGCATCGCGTACACCTCGTACTTGAGCGACGAGCTTCCGCAGTTGATGACGAGGATCTTCCGCTCGAGAGGGGCTTTTTCCACGGTGGCCGTACTATACCACGGATGTTTTTTTTCCTCAAAGCTCTTGCAAGGATCGCGAGATTGATGTAAGTTTATGCATACGCGACGAATAAATATTCATGCGTGATTTCGGTTAGGCTTGGTCATGAGAGAGCGTACATCGCGTCTTCGCGCGATCAAGAGCGTCATCAAGAGCGAGCGGATCGACAGTCAGGAGTCGCTCCTGGCCCGGCTGGTGGGCCAGGGCTACACGGTGACTCAGGCGACCCTATCGCGCGATCTGAAGCTCCTGAAGGTGGGCAAGGTTTCCGACGGGGGAGACCGCTACTACTACGCCCTGCCGGGCGAAGAGGAGCAGCGCGAGAGCGAGAAGAGCCTCCTTGCGGATATTGTGCGGGGTTGGGTCTCGATCGACTTCTCGCACAACATCGCGGCCGTGAAGACCCTTGCCGGGCACGCGAGCAGCGTCGCCTATGCCCTGGACCACCTGGCCCTACCCGAGGTGCTCGGGTCCGTCGCCGGAGACGATACGATCCTCCTCGTACTGCGGGAGGGAAAGAGTCGGGAAGAGCTCCTCGCCTCCTTGCGAGCGCGCCTTCCGGACATGGAGATCTGAAGGCCTATGAAAGTCGCGATACTGGGCACGACCGGCGATGCCGGGATGGTGCTCCTGCGGATTCTTGCCGATCATCCCGAGGTAGGCGAGATCCTTCCCGTCTCCTCGTCGCAGAGCGGCGAGTCGCTCTCGCACTCCGATCCCGGCCTCGGCGGCGCCGCGGCGCGCAAGACCGAGATAAGCGGCGGCAGGCTCCTCACGGTCGAGGAGGCGCTCGCCGCGAAGCCGGAGGTGGTCTTCTCCTGCCTGCCGCACCTCGCCTCCGCGAAGGTGCTCGCCCCCTTCTTCGGGAAGGCGCTCGTGATCGACCTCTCGGCCGATTTTCGCATCGCCGACGCAGGCGTCTTTGCGAAGGCCTACGGAGAGGAGCCTCCGCGCAAGGATCTCCTCCCGCGGGCGGTCTATGGGCTGTGCGAGATCCATCGCGAGGCGATCAGGAAAAGCGACCTCATCGCGAGCCCCGGCTGCTATCCGACCTCGGCCCTCCTTCCCACCGTACCCCTCGCGCGCTCGGGGCTCCTAACGGGGAAGGTCTTCTGGAACTCGCTATCGGGCAACTCGGGGGCGGGAAAGAAGGTCGCGGCGAACTACCTCTTCGTGGAGCGGGACGAGAGCTGCGGGGCCTACAACCCGGGCAAGACCCACCGCCACACGAGCGAGATTCAGTTCGAGCTTGCGAAGGCCGACCCGGGGCTCGACCTGTACTTCACCCCTCACCTCGTGCCCTTGAAGCGGGGAATCGCCACGACGATCATCGCCGAGACGGCGCGGGCGCTTTCCGACGAGGAGATCCGCACGGTCTACGCCGATGCCTATGCGGATTGCCCCTTCGTGCGGATCGTCGAGGGGCGCATCCCCGAGACCCACGACGTTCTCGGCTCCAACCGCTGCGACATCGCCTTCCATCGCGAGGGGTCCACCCTCTTCCTGTTCTCGGCGCTCGACAATCTCGTGAAGGGGGCCTCGGGCCAGGCGGTCCAGAGCATGAACATCCGCCTCGGGATGCCGGAGAGCGCCGGGCTGCGGGTCTACGGCGAGCTGTAGCGGCGGGCCTCCATGAACGAGAGAATCGTCTGCATCAAGGTCGGGGGGAAGGCGGCCTCCGACGGCGCCGCGCTCGCCGCCCTCATCGCCGAGATGGTACGCCTTGCCGCGCGCTACCGCTTCTTCCTCGTCCACGGGGGAGGCGCGGAGGTGACCCGCGTCTCAGGGCTCCTCGGCCTCACCGCCACTTTTCGCGACGGCGTGCGCATGACGAGCGCCCCGGAGATGGAGGTGGTCGACATGGTCCTCGCCGGTAAGATGAACAAGGCGATCGTGCGCCAGTTCCAGGCCGCAGGGGTCGGCGCCTTCGGGCTATCGGGAAGCGACGGAAGGCTCTTCAGCGGCGAGCCGATCGAGGCGGGCAGCCACACCGGTCGGATCACGGCGGTCGACCCGAAGCCGCTCACCACCCTCATGGAGGCGGGCTACCTGCCGATCGTCGCCTCCACCTCGATGAGCGCGCAGGGCGTCGCCCTCAACATCAACGCCGACGAGGCTGCCTTCGCCCTTGCCGCGAAGCTTCCCGCCGACACCCTGCTCTTCCTGTCGGACATCCCGGGCATCCTCGACGCCGAGAAGCGGCTCATACCGCACCTCAGCGGGGATGGCGTTCGCGAGGCGATCGCCGCGGGCGTCATCTCGGGCGGAATGATCCCCAAGGTCGAGTCCTCCCTGAAGGCGCTCGCCGACGGCGTCGCGGGGATCGTGATCGGCCAGTACCTCACCGACGGCGACCTGGAGCGCCTCCTCGCGGGCAAGGCGGGCTCGCGGATCACCCTCGAAGCCCAGCGGAAGGAAGGTTAGCACGATGAACACGAAGGATCCCTTCACCCATAATCCCCCCTTTCCACGGCAGTTCGCCTCGGACGTGCTCACCATCGACCACGGCGAGGGGGTCTACCTGTTCGACATCGCGGGCAACCGCTACCTGGACTTCGGCGCCGGAATCGCGGTCAACGCCCTCGGCTACGGCAACGAGGAGATCGCCCGAGTGGCCTACGAGCAGATGAAGAAGCTTGTTCACATCTCGAACCTCTTCACGACCGAGCCGGCGGTGGAGCTTGCGATGAAGCTTACGGCTACCGGGAACTTCGAGGCGGTCCATCTCGGCTCGAGCGGCACCGAGGCGAACGAGGCGGCCCTCAAGTACGCCCGGCTCTACGCCCACCGAAGGCGCGGTCCGGGCCACGCGAAGCTCCTGTGCTTCGAAAACGCCTTTCACGGAAGAACCCTTGGAGCCCTCTCGGTGACCCCGAACGCCCACTACCAGGAGCCCTTCCAGCCCCTGCTCGAGGGGGTGACGGTCCTGCCCTTCAACGACGCGAAGGCCCTCGAGCGGAACCTCTCGAGCGAGTTCGCCGGGGTGATCGTCGAGGTCATCCAGGGCGAGGGGGGATTGCGCGTCATGACGGAGGCCTTCGCCCGCGCCCTGAACGAGGCCTGCGCCCGCTACGATGTGATCCTCATTGCCGACGAGGTGCAGACCGGCCTCGCTCGCACGGGCTACCCCTACGCCTCGTCAATGGTGGGCCTTACCCCCGACATCATCACCCTGGCGAAGCCCCTCGGCGGGGGGCTTCCCCTTTCGGCAACCCTCATCCCGGCGAAGGTGAACCAGCTCATTCGCACGGGCGAGCACGGAACCACCTTCGGCGGCGGTCCCGTGACGACCGCAGTGGCCTCGCGCATCCTCGACCGGGTGCTCGATCCCGCCGTCCTCGCGGAGGTGCGCAGAAAGGCCGCCCTCCTCGACGAGGGCCTTGCCCGCCTTGCCGCGCGCTACCCCTTCGTCACGGAGCTCCGCGGCGCGGGGATGCTCCGGGGGATCGCGGTCGACGAGAAGCGCGCCGGCACGACCGCAGAGCTCATCGCGAAGGCTCGGGAGGCGGGGCTCATCCTCCTGCGCTCAGGTGTCGACGTCCTTCGCATTGCCCCTCCCCTGGTCATCTCGGGCGAGGAGCTCAAAGCGGGGCTTGCGCTCCTGGAGCAGGTATTCGCGAAGATATAGAAATGGCGTCCCGGGGTCGGAGAAGCCGCCGCGGAGCCGCGGAAATCGCCCCTGGCCGCCCGCCCCGGCGGACGACGAGCGGCTGAATCGGATCCACGCGCAAGCCCTGCGCGGGCGCGCTCATATCCTTGCAAGGAGTTACAGTATGGCAGACAAACAGATTCGCAAGATCGTGCTCGCCTATTCGGGCGGGCTGGACACCTCGATCATCATTCCATGGCTGAAGGAGCATCACCCCGGCGCCGAGGTGATCGCCCTGTGCACCAACGTAGGCCAGGCCGAGGATTGGGGCGCCCTCGAGAAGAAGGCCCTCGCCTCCGGGGCCTCCAAGATCTTCGTCGTGGACGCCCGTGAGGAGTTCGCCCGCGACTTCCTGCTTCCCATGATCCGCGCCGGCGCGATCTACGAGGGAAAGTACCTCCTCGGCACCTCGATCGCCCGGCCGCTGCAGGCGAAGCATCAGGTGGAGTGCGCCGTGCGCGAGGGGGCCGACGCGGTGGCCCACGGCTGCACCGGCAAGGGCAATGACCAGGTGCGCTTCGAGCTCACCTACAAGGCCCTCGCCCCGCACCTCCAGGTGATCGCCCCCTGGCGGATCTGGGACATCCGCTCCCGCGAGGCGGCCATCGAGTACGCTCAGAAGCACGGGATCCCGATCGGCGCCATCTCCAAGGAGAACATCTACTCCCGCGACTGGAACCTCTGGCACATGAGCCACGAGGGCGGAGACCTCGAGGACCTCTGGAACCGACCGAAGGACGCGATGTTCCTGCTCTCCAAATCGCCAAAGGACGCTCCTGATCGCGAGACCGAGGTCACCATCGACTTCGAGCAGGCCCTGCCCGTGGCGCTGAACGGCGAGCGCCTCTCGCCCCTTGCCATCGTCGAGCGGCTGAACAAGATCGGGGGCGAGAACGGGATCGGGCGGGTGGACCTGGTCGAGAACCGCGTGGTCGGGATGAAGAGCCACGGGGTCTACGAGACCCCGGCCGGCACCATCCTCTACGAGGCCCTCCGCGAGCTGGAAATGATCACCACCGAGGGAGAGACCTTGAGCTACAAGCGCCAGATGGGCATCCGCTACGCCGAGCTGGTCTACTCAGGGAAATGGTTCACCCCCCTGCGCGAGGCGATGGACGCCTTCATGGAGAAGGCGAGCGAGTATGTGACCGGCTCGGTGCGCCTCGCCCTCTACAAGGGCACCATTATCGTCGCAGGCCGCCGCTCGCCGTTCTCGCTGTACATTCAGGACCTCGCATCCTTCGGCGCAAGCTCCTACGACCATCATGACGCAACCGGCTTCATCAACCTCTACGGGCTCTCGACCGGGGTCGCGGCGATGGTGCACAAGCGGGTTCCGCGGGTCGAAGGCGGTCAGGCCGACGAGATCAAGGGCACCGCGGCCACCTTCCACGAGGAATAGGGGGCGACCCTCTCGCGGCGTTGACGCCGTAGGTCTACCGTCGACGCTGTCGGTCCGCACTCGCGCGCCGCGGCGACGATCGGTCGCCCGGTGCGCCCCCTTCCGCGGCGAGGTCTTCGATCACTCGCCTTGGGCGGCGGGCAGCGAGGCGACCCGGTAGAGGGCCGCGCCGTGACCCGGAACCTCCGCCCGGATGAGGCCGGAGCTCATTGAGCTCCGGTGGGACCACAGATCGCGTGCGGTGTAGCGGCTTGCCCGGGGCAAGCCGAGCGCGGATGCCGAAATCGAGATCTCCTCGGGCTTTGTCGTCAGGTTGAAGAGCCCGACGATCGCTTCCCCCTTCTTCTCGGTCTTCGCGAACACCTGCGCAGTCCCGCTGCGGAGGATCCGTGCGGCGTCGATTCCGTCCTGGTCCACGGCAATGACCGAGCGGTTCGTAAGGAGGCGCAGGTCGCCCGGGTCGAGCCGGCTGAGATCGACGCCGAGGATGAGCGGCGAGCTCGCGAGGGCCCAGAGGCTGAGCTGGCTCCGCCGCTCCGCTTGGGTCAGGCCGTCGAGCGCGCCGTTTCCCACCTCGATCGCGTCGTAGTCGTTGTAGCCGCCCGGCCCCCCGTAGGGAGCCCAAGCTGCCGCGGCGTCGAATCGCAGCGCGACGTTGGCCCAGTCGGTGAGGGGGAAGCTGCTTC
>DAHVAK010000044.1 GCA_027314665.1 Spirochaetales bacterium | reverse complement strand
GGCTCGGCTTCGGCCTCGACGGGGGGAGGAAACCTTCTCCTCGATTCGATTGCCGCGGCGGTCATCGGAGGGACCAGCCTCTTTGGCGGACGGGGAAGCGTCTACGGCGCCCTTGCCGGCGCCCTCGTGCTGGGAAGCGTTGAAAACGGCATGGACCTCATCGGGGCTCCCTCGAGCACCCGCTTCGTTGCCGAAGGCCTCATTCTCCTCCTCGCGGTCACGATCGACACCCTCCTTCGCGCGCGCAGGCTGCGCATGGGTAGGGCATAGCGGCGTGGCGTCCGCCTCGCCGCGAGCGTCGCTCCGCCCATGGAGCGGAAGAGCAAAGGATATCCCGGCGCCCGCGCTCACGGTCATGCAAGCTTTTTCGGAATTGCGGCGTGGCTCCTTCGGAAGCTCCGCGCCCAGATGCCGATTACGTGGCTCGACGCCACCCACGGGAGCCAACCCGAGTTGAGGCCGTAGCCCCGCCCGCGCCCGATCGCCCAGTGCTCGATCTGAAAGCCGTCGTAGCGGTAGCCGAGCTCTCCGTGGAGCTGAACCAGGCCCTTCGTGTTGTGCAGGAGGATGCGCGCCACCTGCATCCAATGGCGATCGCCCGAATAGCGGGCGAGGCGCATGAAGTCGCCCGCCTGACGCCCGAGGAACATGTCGACCGCCGAGAAGCCGGTCGTGATGAGCTGGAGCCCGACCGTGGTTCGTCCGGAGGGATAGAAACGCGGTACCCCCGGCTCGGCGGGCATCGGGATCTCCCAGGCGATGATCCAGCTTTCGCAGATGCGGGCCGATCGGTCCGCCGCCTCCAGCCAGCGCCCGTCGCTCGTGCTCTCGAAGAGGCGAAGGTAGCCGTCGAGGGCGAGGGCGGAGGCTTCCTTGTCGATGCTGTTGGGGTTGTCGAGGGTGCCTCCGAAGTAGAGCCCCTGCCGGTGGTAGGTGCTCCACAGGTACTCGGCGGTCGCTTGAGCGCAGGCGAGGTAGGCGCCGGCTCCGGTCGCCGCGGCCAAGTCGCAGAGAAAGGCGACGACGTGACTCGAGTCGGCGGTCGCGCTCGAGGCGGGGCGTCCGGAAAGCTCGTAGGATCGGTGGAAGGAGCCATCGCCGTTCTGATGCTCGAGGAGCCAATCGCCGTAGGAGCGAGCCCAAGCGAGCCAGCCCGCCCGCTTGAGCCCACGCGCATGCTCGCTCGCGCAGCAGGCGAGACAGACGCGATGGGCCTCCGACTGGTCGCGCAGGTAGACCGCGGGCAGCCCTGCCTCGCTTCGAGCGTCGGCCCACGCGCCGAGCCGGTAGTCGTACTCGGTGTGCGAGAGCCCCATCCCCCCGTTGGTCGTCCAGAAGTCGAGGATTCGCTCCCCCTTCGCCCGCATCGCGGGGGAGCCCCGCCGCCAGCCCGCCTTCAGCAGCACGAGGGCGACTTCGAGGTTGCGCGAGACGAAGCCGATGCTGAAGGTGTCCTGGAGCTTTCCGGGCTCTCCCGTGAAGCAGTCGATCCAGGTCGGAAGTCCCGAGGCCTCGCCGGCGTCGATCACCAGGCGGTCGAGGAGCGCCACGCTCACCCCCTCGATGCGCCGTAACGGGGCTCGCCTCACCCTCGGTCGGTAGGCGCTCCACAGCCTGCGCCAGGCGGCGCTCGAGGCGTCGAGGAGGCTCGCAGCCGGTCCAGCCCCGATCTCCAGGGTGTAGGCGTGGGTGAATCGATCCGAGACGGGATGGGCGCGCCAGATCCAGCCTTCGGCACGGGCGGAGGCCCTCTTCGCCGCGAAGGGGTTCACCGGCGAGTCGGCCTGCCGGTTTCCGCGTGGAATCGTCCACATCGGGGCGTAGAGCACCGCCCCCTCGCTGCCGGGAAAGCAGAAGGTGAGGGTCGCCCCGCCGTCGGCGAGGCCGAAGGAGCCGAAGCCGAGTCGGGGATCGACGAGGGCGGCATCGTCGTCGTCCGCCGCGACGGTCGTCGGGGTTGCGCCGAGATGGCTCAAGGAGATGAAGCGGCGGTCATGCTCGTCGTAGTGGAGCACGAGGGGGAGGGCGAGGCGATCCTCGCGAAAGAGGAGGGCGGATCCCTTCAAGCGGCTCTCCGGCGAGCCGATGGCCAAGGGAGGAACCTGGAGGTTCCGTCCGTACCAGAGGCCGGGAATGAACCAGGGATCCTCGACCCCGGCTCCCACCCTTCCGCCTGCGGGAAGAAACAGCTCCAGGAAGGAGAAAAAACCTACTCCTTCGAGGCTCCCGACGACGCGCACCCGGCGTCGGATCTCGATCCCCTCGTCCCCCAGCAAGAAGCGGTCCTCTATCTCGAATCGAGCTCCTTGCAGCTCCACCGCCCCCGCGGCCCGCGCGCGGTCGCCCCGCGCGGCGAGGCGAGAGTAGCCCGACCTACCCCGCCCGCGATCGCCGCTTGAGTCGATGAGCCCGATCCCGAGCGGGCGGCGGCAGCTTGCGACTTCGTGGCGGCCCCGCGCGACGACGAACCCGAGCTCCCCTCCCACCTCCTCGAAACGCAGGGCGAGCTCCCCGCGAGAGAGGTGAGCCGCGGCCTCGCTCGCGTTCTCGGCTGAGGAAGAGGGAATTGGGGGGTGCCGCTTCGCGCGTTCCATCTGACGTTGCCTTTCAGCCCTTCAAGCCGCTGGAGGCGAGGCTCGGGACGATGAAGCGCTGGAAGGTCACGAAGACCGCGATCACCGGAAGGGTCAGCAGGATCACCCCTGCCATCGTCACGGTAGGAAAGTCGTAGTACTGCGACTTCAGGGTGTTCAGCCCGACGGTGAGCACGAAGTAGCTCGGATCGTTGGTCATGGTTACCGGGATGAGGAAGCTGTTCCAGGTCATCGTGAAGCCGAGGACGACCTGCGTGACGATCGCCGAAGGGGCCAGGGGAAGGGCGATGCGCACGAAGGTCCCGATCTTCCCGAGCCCGTCCACCTCGGCGGCGTCGTCGAGGTCGCGCGGAATCGTAAGGAAGAACTGCCGCATCAGGAAGATGAAGAAGCCGTAGACGACGAAGGGGATGGTGAGGGCCTTGTAGCTGTTCAGCCATCCGAGCCCGGCGACCATGAGGTAAAGGGGGATGAGGTAAGCCTGGAGCGGCACCATCATGATCGAGAGAATGAGCGCGAAGACCGCCTTTCTTCCGATGAAGTTCAGCCGGGCGAGGGCGTAGCCGGCCGGGGTGTTCACCAGGAAGTTCCCGAGAATGATGATGGCGGTCACCACCGCCGTGTTCAGATACCAGCGGAGGATGGGCACGAGCGTGACCACCTGCCGGTAGTTGTCGGGGGTGAGATGGGCGAGGCCGACGAAGCGCCCGTAGTACTCAACCGGCTCGAAGGAGGCGTAGAGGGCATAGAGCAGCGGGACGAGGAGGAGCGCTGCGATGAGGCTCGCGGCGGCGAGGCTCATCCCGCGCGCAATGCGCGCCCCGCGCCCGCGCGCCTCAGCGGGCAACTGCGGCCTCCTCCCGGAAGATCGACCGCAGGATTGCGGTCGCCGTCGAGACGATCACCAGAAGGATCACCGCCGCCGAGCTCGCGGTGCCCAGCCGGTTGTAGCGGAAGGCTTCGGCGAAGATGTAGATCACAATCGTGCTCGTCGCTCCCGCTGGCCCCCCGAGAACGGTTCCCCCCGAGACGACGTAGGCCTGGTCGAAGACCTGAAAGGCCTGGATGATCCCCGAGACCAGCACGAAGAAGGTGAAGGGCCGAAGGAGCGGGAGGGTGATGCGCCAGAAGATCTGCGGTCGGTCTGCCCCGTCGACCATTGCGGCCTCCGAAAGCTCGGGGGCGATCGACTGGAGACCGGAAAGAAAGATCACCATGTAGAGCCCGATGTTCATCCAGACGTAGATCAGGGCGATGAAGGGAAGGGCGAGCGTGACGCTCGCGTACCAGCTCGTGTCGGGAAAACCCACGAGCGCGAGGAGGCGCGGCAGGGGATGCCCGACGGTGAAGAGGTCCATGAAGACCGCAGTAACCGCTACCGTGGAGGTGACGTAGGGGATGAAGAAGGCGGTGCGAAAGAAGGTGCGTCCCCGTCTCGTCCCGTTCACGATGAGGGCCGCGGTGAGCGCGAGGATGGTCTGGGCGGGCACCACCAGGAGCACGAAGGTGATCGTGATGCGGATCGTGCTGCCGAAGACCGGGTCCGCGAAGAGCGAGCGATAGTTGGCGAGGGCGATGAACTGCCGCTGCGAGTAGTGAAAGATGTTCACCTTCTCAAAGCTGAGCAGGACCGACGAGACGATCGGGTAGGCGAACCAGACCGCGAGGAGGATGAGGGCCGGGGCGAGCAGGAGGTAGGCTGCTCCGGTTTCGCGAAGACGTCGGGGCGTGATTTCCATGGCTGTGCCTAAAGGGAGAGCGCCCGGCGCTTCGGCGCCGGGTGCGGACGCTCTTGGGTCGCGGGCCTACCTGGCGCCGTACTTGCTCTGCAGCTGCGACAGAAGCTCGGAGGGTGTGAGCGAGCTGGTCTGGAAGATCATCTGCTCGAAGCCCTTTATGAGGTCGTCTCCGAATCCCTTGACGTCGGGCGGGTAGTCGAGGGCGCGTCCTTTGAAGAAGGCCTCCTTGAGCGGGGCAAACTCGGGCACCTGCTGGATGAAGAGATCCATGTAGCGGGTCCTTGCCGGCAGGTACTTCAGTCCGCTCGTGGCCATGAGCTTCATGTTGGCGTCGTCGGTGAGGTAGGCGATCAGCTTCCCGGCAGCATCCTTGTCCTTGGCGTTCGCGAAGACCGAGAGCCCGCCCCCGTAGGTCACCATGGTCGTTCCCCCCGTGCTCGTCGGAATGGGAAGAAGGGCGTAGTGGACCTTGGGCCCTGCCTGCTGCATGTAGCCGATGTACCACGGTCCCCCGGTTGAAAAGCCTACGGTTCCCTTCGCGAAGGCTTCCCCGTCCCATGCGGCCCCGAGCTGCTTTGCGGTCGCGGCGGACTTGTCCTTCGTGAAAAGATCGACGAGGAACTGGAGCCCTTGCGCGTTCTGCGGGCTGTCGATCGTCTTGCCGTATCCCCAACCCCCGCCGAAGGCGTAGACGTACTGCGAGATGTGGAAGAGGTTGTCGAGGAGCACGAGCCCCGTGTCGCCGGTGTTCTGCTTGATCTTTAGGGCATCCGCCCGCAGCTCGGCCATGGAGCTCGGCGGCGCCGCGATGCCCGCCTCCTTCAGCAGGTCGAGATTGACGACGAGGGCCGAGTCCTGGCCGTTGAAGGGCACGCCGTACAGGGCTCCGCCGATGGTCCAGCCACTCACGAGGCCTGAATAGAACTGGCCGAGGTCGATCTTGTTCGCGCTCACCTGGCTGTTGAGCTTTGCGAGGACGCCGTTTGCGACGTACTCTGCAAGCTGCTCGTTGGTCCAGTAGAGGACGTCCGGGTTCGTCTTGGCCGCAACCTGGGACGGAAGGGTGTTGAGCAGATCGTCGTAGGTCGGATAGACGACCTTCTTCACCGTGATCCCGTTCAGGGAGGGCGGAAGCTGCGAGAGCACCTCGTCGAAGTACTTCTCGATCCAGACTCCCCCCGAATACCCTAGCGTAATCTGCACCGGCTTTCCGCCGGTTGCCGCTCCCTTCTCCTGGCTTCCTCCTGCCCAAAGGAGGGACGCCGAAAGAAGCAGCGCCGCCGAAGCGAGAAACAGTCTCTGTCCTTTCATACCTTTCCCCTCTCCCTGCCCGCGAGGCGGAGCGCCGCACGGGCAGAAAGCATCAATCATTCTTTCTACATCATAGCGGCGCTTTCGTCCGCGCAACAAGATGAGCGTTCCCGAACAAATGTGGACAAAACCGACCAGCGGTGGGGACCTGCTGCCGCGAACGATCCGGCGTTGGGATGCACCCCACCCTCTGTTTCCCCGGGCCGGTCCCGACTTTGGCCGCGTCGATTGACAGCCGCCGGCCCTCCACCGAGAATGGGGCGGGAGGGCACCGTGGGGACGGAAGAGTCAGCGCGCGAGAGGGTGGAGCGCCTGCGGGTCGATATCCGAGGGGCGGTGCAGGGGGTCGGATTCAGGCCCTTCGTCTACCGCCTTGCCACCAGCCTCTCGCTCGCGGGCTGGGTGGCGAACGACACGCAAGGGGTGCTCGCGGAGGTCGAGGGCCCGCGCTCGGGGCTCGAGCGCTTCCTCGAGCGCCTGCGCACGGAGCAGCCGCCCCGCGCGCTGATCCTCTCCCTCGAGGCAAGCTGGCTGGAGGCGGAGGGCTACCGCCGCTTTGAGATCCGCGAGAGTGATCGCGCAGGGCAGAAGAGCGCCGTCGTCCTGCCCGACCTCGCGACCTGCGGCGACTGCCTGCGCGAGCTCTTCGATCCCGCCGACCGTCGCTACCGCTACCCGTTCACGAACTGCACCAATTGCGGGCCGCGCTTCTCGATCATCGAGTCCCTTCCCTACGACCGCCCCAACACCACGATGCGGCGCTTCGCGATGTGCCCCGAGTGCCGCAGTGAGTACGAAGCGCCGGAGGATCGCCGCTTTCACGCGCAGCCGAACGCCTGCCCCCTGTGCGGCCCTCGGCTCTCGCTGTGGGCGCCTGAAGGCGACGTCCTTGCCGAGGGCGAGGAGGCCCTCCGGGCCGCCGCCGATGCGATCCGGCGGGGCTCGATCGTCGCGGTGAAGGGGATTGGCGGCTTCCTGCTCCTTGCCGATGCGGGCAGCGAAGCGGCCTGCGCGGCCTTACGCTCGCGCAAGGAGCGCCCGCGGAAGCCCTTCGCCCTCATGGCCCGAGACCTCGCGCAGGCCGCCTCGCTCGTTGCCGTGAGCGAGCCTGCAGCGGAGCTTCTCTCCTCCCCCGAGAGCCCCATCGTGCTGCTCCCCCGCCTGCCCGGGGCCCCGGTGGCCGAGGGGGTCGCCCCGGGAAGCCCGACCCTCGGGATCATGCTTGCCTATGCCCCGCTGCATCATCTCCTGCTCGCGGAGGTCGGGAGCGCGGTGATCGCTACGAGCGGGAACTTAAGCGACGAGCCGATCTGCATCGAGGAGCACGAGGCGCTTGATCGCCTTGCGCGGGTCGCCGACCTTTTCCTCGTCCACGATCGTCCGATAGCGCGCCACGTGGACGACAGCGTCTCCTGGATCGTCGGGGGGATGGGGCGGCTCCTGCGGCGGGCGCGCGGCTATGCCCCTTTGCCGGTGAGCCTCAAGCGAGCGCTTCCTTCCATCCTCGGGGTCGGGGCTCACCTAAAGAGCGCGGTCGCCCTGAGCGTCGGGAGCAACGTCGTCGTGAGCCAGCACATCGGCGACCTCGAGACCCCGCAGGCCCTTTCGGCCTTCGAGCGGGTCATCGCGGACCTCCTCAGGCTCTACGAGGCGAGCCCGGAGGCGATCGCTCACGACCTCCATCCCGACTACCTCTCCCCGAAGTGGGCGGTCGAGGCCGCGGGGGGGGGAGGCAAGGCGATCGCGGTCCAGCATCACCACGCCCACCTCGCCGCCTGCCTGGCGGAGAACGGGGTGGAGGAGCGGGCCC
>DAHVAK010000221.1 GCA_027314665.1 Spirochaetales bacterium | reverse complement strand
CGCATCCTCGAGCTCGACCGGGAGGAGCTGCCCCTCTTTCCGGGAGTCGGGCTTAAGTCCGCGCCGGGCCACACCCCCGGCCACTTGATCGTAGAGCTCTCCTCGGGCAGCGAGAGCCTCCTCTACATCGGCGACACGGTGATCCTGCCGATCCACCTCCAGGAGCCGTCCTGGCACCCGATCTACGACATCGATGTGGCAGCGGCGGAGGCAAGCAAGCGATTCGTCTTCGACCGGGCAGCCGACCGCGGTTCGTGGGTCGTCGGGCAGCACTTCCCCCCCTTCCCGAGCCTCGGGCACGTTGCCCGCAACGGAGCGGGATGGGTGTGGCGCCCGGTCGACGCGGGCTGAGCTTCCGATAAGGAGGGGTTCGATTACGACCGTGTGGATTGAAAGCGGTCGGCAGGTGTGCCGGAGAGCCGCGCCCGCAAGCGACGGCGCCGCCGCACCTGCGAATGGGGAGACGTATCCGTTGAAGGAGGTGGGAGTATGACGTTCCAGGAGTGTGTCGATTTCGCCAACAAGAATCCGCTGTGCTATGTCGCTACGGTCGAGGGCGACCAGCCGCGGGTGCGCCCGCTCCTCATGTGGCGCGCCAGGGAGGACGGCTTCTATTTCTGCGGGCTTGCCCCCAAAAAGGTCTGGCAGCAGCTCAAGACGAATCCAAAGATGGAGGCCTGTTTCTGCAACAACGCTCCTGAGTTCAAGGACGTGGCGTCGATGCGGGTATCCGGCAAGGTCGAGTTCCTGGAGGACATCGAGCTGAAGAAACAGGTCCTCGAGGAGCGCGAGATGTACGCGAGCTATGGAAGCGGCAACCCGAAGGATCCCTGCTATCCGGTCATCCGTCTTTCGCACGGTGAGGCCTGCACGTGGACTCCACAGTCGATCCTGAAGGAATCCCAGGCCGAGCGGATTCGGTTTTGAGAGCAGGTCAATCATGTCAGCAACGGAGAGGCGAGGGGACGCAATCCGGCGCCCATGCCGGAGCTAGCCCGATCGGTCGAAAGGTGAAGGCTGCCGCCATCGAGATCTTCCGCATCAAGGGCGGAAAGATCGTCGAGCAGCGGTGCAACCTGAACGTCTACGGTGCCCTGCGGCAGCCGGATGCGGTGCCTGCCCTGCACGAGCTGGGCAAGCGAAGTCTCTCTCGGCGCGGGCGCCGGTCCGGGGCCGTGGCGGCCAGCCGCGGGAGGGTAGCTGCACGATGGGACCCTATCGCAACCAGATTCCCCACTCCGTTGCTGCCCAGACCAAGGTGTACGCAAGTGACACTGTCTCGGTCATGGAGCTGGAAATGACGACGCCCGAGGCGACCGAGTTCGACTCGATGTGCTTTGTGGTGGTGGAACGGCAAGGAGTCCGCTTGGTCGTTGAGAAGAGGCGAATCGATCTCGAGCCAGGCATCTTCGTCCCGGTGAATCCCGGGCAGCCGGGCGGCTCGGACGCGTTCCGCCGGGTGCAGGGAACCTACTTCATCAGCGTCGATCAAGCCTTGGCGGAGGAAATCTGGCAGATGCTCTTCTCGCGCCGCGCATCTGTAGTTCCGAACCGGGCCGTTGAGCTCGGCGCGGAGATTCCCAAGCTCCTCGGGGTATTCATCGCCGAGGCGAGCGGCGGATGCCTTGCATCGAGCCTCCTGCTCTCTTCGTGCGCAACGGCGCTCGCCGGGTGTCTCATTCGCGACGCGGTCTGTAGGCTTGTCGGGATCGAGCAAAAGACGGTGAGACACCCATCGGTGCGGGCCGCGATCGAGTATCTCCGAGCGAACGTCGAGGCCGATTGTCGCCTGTCGCAGGTCGCGGAGGCCGCGAGTCTCAGCCCGTTTCACCTCATACGGGCGTTCAAGTCCGCGACTGGAGAGACCCCTCACGACTACCTCGTGGGGCTGCGGATCGCGAAGGCAAAGGAGCTGCTCGCCGATCGACGATTTTCGATCGCGGAGATCGCGAATCGATGCGGGTTCCGAGAGCCGGGAAGCCTCTCGCATGTCTTTCGCCGGAAGGTAGGTGCGTCGCCCACGGCATAGCGTAACGGCGTTCTCTCGAGCCAATCCGGGGTAAGAGGCTCAACCGAAAACGTCGTTTTGGCAGCGGGTCAATCAACTTTGTCAGCACCCTGTTAGCGCTCTGCGTTGGCCGAATCTCCAGCCCTCTCGAAAGCGCAATTTCAGACCAGTAAACGGCAATCCACGGCAACAAGCCTGCGCCCTCGCGCTGTAGCATTTGAGGAAGAATCATGACAGCTTTCGGAAATCGGAGGCAACATGGCGGAGAGTTTCTATCGGTTCAGCGTGGGCACTTTCGATTGCACCTGCCTCACGGACGGAGAGAAGGACTTCCCCCTCGCCGAGATCTTCTCGAACGCCCCAGCCGAAGAGGTCCGTCTTCGCTTGCGGGAATGGGGATTCCGCGACGACGTCGTGGTTACCCCCTTCACGTATCTCCACGTCGACATTGGAGGCCGCAAAATCCTCATGGATGTCGGGGCGGGGAGGCTCTTCCCCTCGACGGGCAAGCTGCTTTCGAGCATGGCCGTCGAGGGGATCGAGCCCGCGGCAATAGACCTCGTTATCCTCACTCACGCCCACCCAGACCATGTGGGAGGGATGCTCCTCGACGACGGCTCTCCGGCCTTCCCCAAGGCGAGCTACGTGATCTCGAAGCGAGAGTGGGAGTACTGGCATTCTGATTCCGAGCGCGACCGGGCGAGAGCGGCGCAGCGCTGGTTCTTCGACTTCGCGCGAGATCACCTGGACCCCGTCCGCGAGCGGACTCATCTCGTCGAGCTCGGTCAAAACGAGATGGTTCTCTTCCGTGGAGTCGGCGTTTGGTCCGCGCCGGGTCATACCCCCGGGCATCTCGTGGTGGAGCTTTCCTCCGGCGAAGAGAGCCTTCTCTACATCGGCGATGCGGTGATCCTGCCGATGCACCTCGAGGAGCCCAGCTGGCACCCGGTCTACGACATCGACGTGGCGGCGCGCCGAACATGCGCTTGCCGCCGAGGGCTCTTGTGCCGAAGGAGGCTGTCGCCGTGAAGAATGTAGGTCATGCTGCGACGATCGATTTCGCCGGGCACGAGCTCGCCGTGAGTGATCTCCGGCTCAACTGTGCCGAGGGCCCTGCCTTCGGTCCCCCGCTCGTGCTGCTGCACGGCTCGACCGGGAGCTGGCAGGGGTACCGGGAGCTGATGGCGCGGCTTGCGCCGAAGTGGCATGTTTTCGCCTGCGACCTGCGGGGCCACGGGAAGTCGGGCCGCGACGGCGATCGCTACCGCCTCACCGACTACGTGGGCGATATCGCCAAGTTTGTAGAAGCTCAATTCGAGCCCGCAGTCGTGCTGGGGCACTCCCTGGGCGCGCTCGTTGCGCTCGGGGTGACGGCGAGGGCGCCGAAAAGCACTCGTGCGCTCGTCCTCCTCGATCCGCCGCTCTACCTGCGCAACTCGCCGGTCTCTCTGCGATCCGAGGTTGCCGAGTGGTTCACGTGGGTCTACGAGATGATGCGGTCGCGACCGAGCCTTTGCGTGGTGGTCGAGGCGTGCCGAGCGCTTCAGCCCAGTGCACCTGAACAGGACCTTCTGGAGCTTGCGGAGCGCGTGTCCCGCGTCGCTCCGGAGTCCGTCGAGATCGTCCTTCGCGACAGCCTCCTTGAGGGCGTCGATCTCGGCGAGATCGTCAGGCAGGTTCGGCAGCCGACCCTCCTCATTCGCGACGATTGGGCCTTCGGCGGGGCGGTGCGGGAGGAGGATGTCGACTGGTTCCGGTCGCTCGTGCCGCAGACTTGCCTGGCGCGGATTTCCCGCGGAAATCACTGCTTTCTCTGGGATCACCCGGAAGCGACGACGCGGGCGATCGAGGATTTCTTGAGCCTGCTCCGCTAGTCATAATGATGTGACCGCCCCAATTGCGAATACGTAGGTTACACTGCGGTCGTGAAGATCGAAGTGCAGAGCTACAAGCAAAGGGGGCGGCCATGAAGAAGGGTATC
>DAHVAK010000215.1 GCA_027314665.1 Spirochaetales bacterium | reverse complement strand
CGTGGTCTCGCCCGTGCTGCGCCAAGGCAGGAGCTCGCCTGCTTCGTCGCGGAACCGGGCGTAGTAGGTCGGCTTTTCCTTTCCCTGCGGGTCCTTCGTGAGTCGGTCTTTCCGTTTGACCAGGTAGAACGTCTTCGCCATGTCGCCCTCGCTTCAGGGGCGTTTCAGGCTCGAGCCCATGCAGGTTCGGGCCGCGCAAGAAGGGGAGAAATCGGCGGTTTTCGTCGGTTCTGGTACCCTGGCTGGTACCCTGAAAAGTCGGTGTCGAAGGAGTTTCGCGGAGCGTCTGTGTATCTCTCGCAATTGCATGTAGTTGCGTGATGCGGCGAAGAGGACTTGAACCTCCACGGGGGAACCCCCACCAGCCCCTCAAGCTGGCGTGTCTACCAATTTCACCACCGCCGCAGTCTGACAAAGGCGATTTTAGCTATGCCCGCGACTCCTGTCAAGGCACGGGCTGGCTACGAGAGGCGCTCGAGCTGCCGCACGAGCTCCCGAAAATGATCGATTGCCGCCTGGATGGGCTCCGGGTTCGCCATGTCGACCCCCGCCAAGGCGAGGGATTCGAGGGGATAGCAGGAGCCGCCGGATTTGAGAAAGGTGAGGTAGGCCTCCCGCTCGCCCTCTCCCCCCTCGAGAACTCGGCGCGAGAGGGCGATCGAGGCGGCCATCCCGGTCGCATACTTGTAGACGTAGAAGGCGCGGTAGAAATGGGGGATGCGAAGCCCCTCTAGATCGCTCGTTTCTTCGAGGGCCACCTCGGGCCCGAAGTACTTGCGCAGGAGCTTGCCGTATTCGCTGCGCAGCGAATCCACGGTGAGCGCCCCCCCCGATTCCACCCTCGCGTGAGTGAGCTGCTCGAACTCGGCGAACATGGTCTGGCGGAAGATGGTCGCGATGATGTCGTCGACCTGCTTGCCGATGAGGTACGCCCGCATCGCATCGCTTTCGGCCCGACCCAAGAGATAGGCGGCAAGGAGCTCCTCGTTGAAGGTAGAGGCCACCTCGGCCTCGAAGATCGTGTAGCCGTAGTGCTGGAAGGGGTTGGAGCGCACGCTGTACCAGGAATGCATCGAGTGGCCGCCTTCATGGGCGATCGTGAAGACGTCCCGCAAGACATCATCCTTGTAGTTGAGAAGGATGTAGGGGTCGCCGGTGAAGGAGCCGGCCGAGAAGGCGCCCGAGCGCTTGCCCTTGTTCTCGTAGCGATCCACCCAGCCGCCCGTGAGCCCGCTTCGCAGCGTCGCGCAGTACTCTTCGCCGAGGGGCGCGAGCGCGGGAATGACCAGCTCGACCGCCTCTTCGTAGGTGTGGCTGACCTTCAAATTGGCCACGAGGGGTACGTAGACGTCGAAGAGCCGGAGCCTATCGACCCCTAGCGTCCGGCGCCGCAGCTCGTAGTAGGCGTGGAGAGCGTCGAGGTTCTTCCCGACGGTCGCCACGAGGTTGTCGTAGACCTCCTCTGGCACCCTATCCGGAAAGAGCGCCGCTGCCCGCGCCGAGGGATAGTTGCGGATGCGAGCGCGATAGATGTCGAGCTGGACGCTTCCGGAGTACAGCGAGGCAAGGGTGTTTCGATGGCTCGCAAAGCGCCCGTAGAACTGGGAGTAGGCTCGTTGCCGCACGGCACGATCGGGATGGATGAGGAAGGAGCTGTAGGTGGACTGGCTCAAGGGCTGCATGCCCTCGGGGGTTTCCACCTGTCCGAAGTCAAGATCGACGTCGGTGAGGGCCGAGAAGGCCTTTGAGGCGGTCTGATTGGCCTCGGTCTGCAGAGCGAGCAGGCGCTCCTCGCGCTCGGAGAGGATGTGCGGCTTGAAGCGCAGAAGCTTGCGCAGCGAGATGACGTGCTCGCGCAGGATCTCCTCGGCCAGAAAGCCTTCGATGACCGCTTCGGGGATGGCCTGGATCTCCGGAGCCTGATAGCTCGCGGCCGCTTCGACCCTAGCGGCGAGGGCGAGATAGCGCGCAAAGCGTTCCTGGTTCCGGCTGTCTCCGGCGTCCTCGCTCAGGCGCAGGTGGGCATAGGATCCGAGCCGCTCGTCGAGGATTCCCACCCGAGTCATGTAGTCGAGCCCCGAGCGCAGCCGCTCCGCCGACTGGCCGAGGCTTCCCTTGAAGGACTCGATCCCTGGGAGGAGCCCCTCCAGCTCCGCGAGGGACTTTTCCCACTCCCCCTCGTCCGCGAAGAGGCGGGAAAGATTCCACTTGAAGCGATCCTCGACCTCGCCGCGCTGCGGTATTGCGTTCTCTTCGGTGTTCGTCCCCATGCGATGCTCCTCTCGGCGAATGGCAGGCGCTCTGCCGGGCCGTCTCCCGCCTACCCTAGAGGCGGGCGCGCCGGTTGTCAAGGCGTGCGGCGAGGGGACAGCACTTGACTGAACGGTACCCTCGTGGTATCCGTGTGATAGCTATGAATCCATGGCACGATATTTCCTCGGAGCGGGTAACCCCCGAGCGCTTCGTCGCGGTGATCGAGATCCCGAAGGGCAGCAAGAAGAAGTACGAGCTGGACAAGCCCACCGGGCTGATCAGGCTCGACCGGATTCTCTTCACCTCAACCCACTACCCCTCCAACTACGGCTTCATCCCGAAGACGCTCGCAGAGGACAACGATCCCCTCGACGTGCTCGTCCTGTGCTCCGAGGCGCTCGATCCCCTCACCATTGTCGAGTGCTATCCGATCGGAGTGGTGAAGATGGTCGACAATCAGGTGGTCGACGAAAAGATCATCGCGGTCCCTCTTCGCGATCCGGTCTATTCGGGCTACCGCGACATCGCCACCCTGCCCCAACATCAACTCCAGGAGATGTCGCACTTCTTCGAGGTCTATAAGGCCCTCGAGCACTCGGAAACCTCGGTGAGCACAATCGACGACCACGACAAGGCCCGAGAGATCATAGAGACCAGCATCAAGCGCTACCTCGACGCCTTTCCCGAAAAGCTCGGACGCGACCGCAAGCGGTAGCCGCGCCCGAGGGGGCGGTCTCGCGGGCATCCCTCAGTTTCGCTTGCCGATAGCCTCGAGGATCTCCTCGATACGCCTTCCGGCTCGCCCTCGGTGCGAGATGCGGTGCTTTTCCGAGGGGCTGATCTGCGCCACGGTCTTTCCAAACTCGGGAAGATAGAAGATCGGATCGTAGCCGAAGCCTCCGCTCCCCGCCGGCTCGCGGGCTATCTCGCCGTGCATGGTCTCCTGCGCCACGAAAAAGCGGTACTCCTCGCAGATGAGAACCATGCAGCAGACGTAGAAGGCGCGGCGGTCAGCAATCCGCTCCATGTTGGCGAGCAGGAGCTTGTAGCGGTCGACGTCGTCCAGGTCGTTTCGCAGGTCCGATCCATAGCGCGCCGAAAAGACGCCCGGCGCGCCGCCAAGGGCGGGCACCGAGATGCCCGAATCGTCGGCAAGCACCGGACGAAGGACCTGGCGGTAGAGGTCGAAGCCTTTGCCGAGCGAGTTGTCGAGGTAGGTCGTCCCGGTCTCTTCGTAGTGAAAGGCGATGCCGAGGTCGTTCGGCACGAGGATCGTGTGGCCGTGGAGGATCTCGGCGATTTCCCGTTTCTTGTGGTGATTCCCAGTAGCGAGTACGATATCCATGGGCTAAGCATACTCGCTCTCTTCCTTGGGGAGAAGGCACCGCAGGGAGTCCTTCAGGTAGTAGAGCCCTGAGTCGACTGAGCCCTTGGGTACGCCCAAGACCTCTGCGATGTCGCAGTGAGTCGGGCAGAGGGGCACCCGCGAAATCTCTCCAATGGTGTCGAGGAGGCGCCGCTTCTCTCGGACCATTTGACGAACCAGCTCCCTCTTCACCTCCAGCTCGCACACCAGGGAAAGCTGCTCCTGGAGGCAGTAGATCTTGAAGAAGTGATTGTTGCGCTTCTCTTTCAGGCAAGACACCCGCGCGCGGCGCTCCTCGGTGCGGGACCGAATCTCCTCGATTTTCTCGTAGAGCCACGCGGCATCGCAGCGGATCATGCGTGCTATCTCGTCGGTAAAGAGGCTGGGAAGGCTCAGGCAGCTCTGAAGGACGAGAAAGAGCAGTCGGCGGCAGATGCAGCGGTCGGCGATGGTCCCGTCCTCCTCGACCTTGAGCGCTTTTCGAGCCTCTTCCGTCAGAAGGGGCGGCCTGACCTCCGCGCGGGCGTCATCGGCAGGATCCTCCGGCAGGCAGTAGGTGTGCTCCTCGCCGACGAAGCCCTCCCGCGCGAGGACGCGAGAGCGCAGGAGCTCCTGATTCTTGCGCGCTGCGAAGGTCTTGAGCTGCCACTTGAGCGTAACCGCGAGAAAGGCCTCGAAGGGCTTTCCGGTGTAGCGAAAGCGACCAACGAGCCTCGGCAGCTTCGGGTAGAAGTAGCAGAAGAACTCGCTGCAGTCGTCCTCGTCCCATCCGAGCTTTCGGCGCGGGAAGGAGTAGACCTCGATGCCGATCTGCTTCACGATCTCATCCAGGCCCTGCCCCGAGCGCTTGAAGGTGAGAATCGCCTCGGTCAGTGACTCACCCATAGATTCCCCCTGCGAAGGCAGATTTTCCACCCGACTGGCGGAGCAAGGCCTTGCAAGAGGCGTACCACGCGAGGGGCCGCGGGAGCGGCCGAATTTACATTCGTTTACCGAAGGAGCGCCGTGAGGGCCGCGAGGAGCTTCGCCTTGACCTCCTCGCGGCCGCCGACCCAGCGGAATCCAGCAGCTTTTCGATGACCTCCGCCGCCGAAGCCCTGGGCGAGGGCTCCCACGTCAAGCTCGGTGTTGGAGCGAAGCCCGACGGAGCAGCTCACCTCGTCTTCCTCGCGGATGAAGACCACCGCTTCGCACCCGGCGGAGGTTTGAAGGAACTGATAGAGGGAGTCGGAGTCGCGATTCTCGGAGCCGTAGGCGCGCTTGTCCTCGAGGGTCTCGTAGGTAGAGAGGATTCGTCCTCCGAAGTGCGTCTCGGTGCGCGAGAGGAGCCTTCCGAGAAGAATGCGGGAGGCGAGGGGCCTTCCTGCGTAGATCATCTGGTAGACCTGCTTCGGCGTGGTGCCGACCGCGTTCAGCCGCCCGATAGCCTCGAAGACGGCGCCGTCGCGGTTGTCGAGGTGGCGGAAGAAGCCGGTGTCGGTGCACAGCCCGAAGAGCAGCATCCGCGCCTCCTCGAGCACGGGACTGTGCCCGAGGGCCTCGATGATCTGCTGAACCATGAGCGTGACCGATGGGGCGCTGTCGTCGATGTAGGCAATATCGCCGAACTCTCGTCCGGCGCTGTGATGATCGATCACGAGGAGCGGGAGGCCTGCGATCTCGGAGGCGAGGCCGCCGATGCGCTCGAGGGACGAGCAGTCGAGCACGATGACCGTGGGGCGCCGGGTGCGGAAGTCCGCCGCCATCGCGGTGGAGAACTGCTTCTCGTACTCGCGAATTTCAGGCCGCTCGAAAGGGCCGGGTGAGAGGAGGGCTACCTCTTTCCCGATCCGACGCAGGAAGTGGCCGAGCCCAAGCTGCGCCCCGATGCAGTCGCCGTCGGGCTCGGAGTGGCCGACGATGCAGAAGAGACTCTCCCGCTCGAGAGTCCGGAGGAGCTCGGGCGGCACAGAAGCTTTCATGGGTTCTCCCTACTTGCCCGAGAGGAGGAGGATCTCCTGCTGGGGCTTTCCACCGGAGACGTGAAGCTCGGAATCAAGAAGATAGACGTCGATCTCGCTCCGAAGCCCGAAGTCTCCTAGATAGAGACCCGGCTCCACCGAGAAACAGGAGCCCTCGATGATCGCGCGGCCGTCGGGAAACTCCACGCAGTCCAGATTCACGCCGTAGCCATGCAGCTCCCGATCGATACCGTGGCCGGTGCGGTGCTTGATCCCGCGCTCGTAGCCGCTGTCGATGAGGACCTTCCGGGCTTCGGCGTCGACCTCCGCGCCCGTGACGCTTATCCCCGCGGCGCGGCGCTCGCGGATGAAGGAAACGGCGCGGTCGCGGGCTCGCCTCACGGCTCCGAAGACCGAGCGGACCTCCTCGGGTGCTTCAGGGCCGAGGAATCCCACCCACGAGATGTCGGCGTAGACGCTGCCCGGGGCTCGCTCCTTCGCCCAGATGTCGAGCTGGAGCAGCTCTCCTGGGGCGAGGAGGCTGCCGCCTCCGCGAGGCTCGTAGTGAGGGTCGGTGGTGTGGACGCCGCAGCCCACGATGGGCGGGTGATCGCTCAGGAGCCCGCGCGCCTCAAACTCGGCGAGAATCCATGACTGCACCACGCCCTCGGTAGGATGAACCCCTCCGGCCATTCCGCGGTCGATTCGCTTCCACACCAGATCGATGATCTCATAGAGATGGCGGGCGGCGCGCTCGTGGGAGGCGGCGCCGGCTGCGTCGATGAGCCCGATGGCGCGCTGGATGAGCCCGGCCGAGGAGACGAGCACGAAGCCGCTCGCTTCGAAAAGGAGGGCGGTTCCGTGGTCGAGAAAGGAGACGATTGGAAGCTCCTGGGAGTACTGGGCGGCGAAGCGCCCCTTCGGCGAACGGGCCAGCGCGGCAACGAGCTCGGCGCGCGAGGAATAGAGCACTCGGCGACCGGGAAGCTCCTCGAGCGCCCCGGCTTCAATGGCGTGGATGAGCTTCAAAGGCTCGCCTGCGCTCGGAATCAGGTAGTACCACGGGCGGGTTGCCATGCCCTCCCCCGAGAGACCGAGAAGGTGGCTCGAGAGAGGGTCCCGCTGGCGAAAGTTGGCGAAGAGCCACCCGTCGAGACCCTCGGCGCGAATTGCCGACTGGAATCTCGCGAGGTCGATCATTGCCACTTCAGGTTGAGCGTGGTTACGTTGTACTTGCTTGGATCGACGTTTCCGTAGGTGCTGCCCCAGGAGGGGTCGCTCGTGTTGCTGCGGACATAGATCTTGATGAAGTCGAACTTGTCGTTCTTCCAAAAGATCGAGAAGTAGGGGTAGGAGGTGCTGTCCCCGGTGATGAGGATCGCCTTTCCGACGGTGGGGTCGAACCAGGACATAGGAACGTAGAAGTCCGCCAGCTTGAGATCGGAGAGCTGGTAGACTATCCGGTAGCCGTATTGCGTCACGTAGATCTTCGTGATCGGCCTGCTCTTGTAGTAGAGATCCGATTCGGTCGTGTCGGCAAAAAGGATGGTCGCCGTGAAAATGAGCAGCACGGTCAGCAGGGTGGTCTTTTTCAAACTGGTTCCTCCTGTGCTCCGCGTTCAGGCAGCTTCCGCTCCGAGGGTTGCCAACATCAGAGCCTTGATCGTGTGTTTGCGATTCTCCGCCTCGTCCCACACGAGCGACTGCGGCCCCTCGATCACCTCAGCGCTCACCTCGCTTCCCTTGACGGCGGGCAGGCAGTGAAGGAAAACCGTCTCTCGCTTCCCCGTCTTGGCCATGAGCGCGGCATTCACCTGGTAGGGGGCAAGGAGACGCGCGCGCTCTGCCAACTTCTCCTCCTCTCCCATCGAGGCCCACACGTCGGTGTAGATAACATCGGCATTTTCCACTCCAAACTCAACCCTCTCGGTGACGCGAACCTCGTTTCCGTCGGCGGCGGCCAGCTCGCGAGCCTCCTCCAGCACGCGCCCGTCGGGGAAAAGGGCCGTCGGAGAGACGATCGAGACGTGGATGCCCATCTTGGCACAGCCGATGAGGAGGGTGCGCGCTACGTTGTTGCGCCCGTCGCCGCAAAAGGCCAGCCTGCGCCCGGCAAGGGAGCCGAAGCGCTCCTCGACCGTCATGAGGTCCGCGAGGACCTGAGTCGGATGGTAGTCGTCGGTGAGCCCGTTGTAGACCGGCACGCCCGAGCGGGCCGCGAGGGTCTCCACGGTGCTCTGTTTGTAGCCGCGGAACTCGATGCAGTCGAACATGCGTCCCAGCACCCGTGCCGTATCCTCCACCGATTCCTTGCTGCCGAGGTGGAGATCGTCGAGGGTGAGAAAGACCGGATGGCCGCCCTCCTCGCCGAAGGCGGTCTCAAAGGCGCAGCGAGTGCGGGTTGAGCGCTTCTCGAAGATCAGCGCAAGGGTCCTGCCGAGGAAGCGCTGGTGTACCTCTCCGGCGCGGCGCTCTCCCTTGACTCGGTGGGAGAGATTGAGGAGGTAGCGCACCTCTTCGGCGGTAAGGTCGGAAAGGGTGAGAAGGGACCGGCCCTTTAGGGATGGGCTCATGGATGTCACTCCTTGACTTGCTAGGAATAGACGAGATAGTCGCACAAGCTCGCCCTCTTGGCAAGCGAAGCGAGAACAGCGACGGGAAGCGTTTCTAAAGCGGCTCGGGAAAGAGGGCGAGAAGGGCTTCGAGGGCGTTTCCGGCGAAGACGAACTTCATCGAGACGAGAACCTCGCGGGGAAGCTCCTCGATGTCCTTGCGGTTCGCCTCGGGCATGAGGACCGTGTGCATCCGGTTGCGGTGGGCGGCAAGGACCTTCTCCTTTACCCCCCCGATCGGGAGAAGGCGGCCCGTGAGGGTGATCTCTCCCGTCATCGCGTAGCCCTGCTTGATAGGCTCGCCGGTAAACGCGGAGAGCAGGGCGGCCGCAAGGGTTATTCCTGCCGAGGGACCGTCTTTCGGGATCGCCCCCTCGGGAACGTGGATGTGGACGTCCTTGTCCTTCTGGAAGTCCGCCGGCAGCTTGAAGCGCCGGTAGTGCACCCGAAGGAAGGAAAGCGCGGTGCGAGCGCTCTCCTTCATGACGTCACCGAGGCTTCCGGTGAGAATGAGGTCGCCCGGACCGTCGAGGATGGCAACCTCAACGGGCAGGAGGGTGCCGCCGAGCTCGGTCCAGGCGAGCCCGTGCGCGAGCCCGGGACGGGGCTCGCGGTAGACGATGTCGCCCTGGAACTTGGGATTGCCGAGGTAGCGGACGATCGCCGACGCGGTGACCACGGTCGAGAAGGGGGCGTGCCCGGGGGCCGACGACTTTTCGTCCGATGGGGCCCGCGAGAGCCCCGCGGAGTCGTCGCTTTCCTCTTCGCCCAACTCCGGCGCTTCGTCGGCCTCCGCCTCGCCTGCGCCTGTCTTGCTCGTCTCCGGCTCGGAGGCCTCGCCCTCTTTCCGCCTCTCCCGCCGCTCGGTCTCGACGGCGGTGGGGCTCGCCGAAAGCTCGACCGCCGGCGCGGAGCCCGGGGGCGCCTCGGCAGCCGCGGGCGCAGCAACCTGAGGGTTCGATCCGGAGGGCGGGGTGTAGCCCTTGCGTATCGCCTCTCGGGCAAGCTTTCGGATGACCCCGGCAATCTCGCGCTCGAGGCTGCGCACCCCCGATTCCATCGTGTACCCTCGGATGATCTTCAGGATCGCGTCGCGCCGGAAGCGCACGTCGGCCCACTCCAGACCGTTCTCCGAGAGCTGCTTCGGGATAATGAAGTCGGTGGCGATCTTGAGCTTCTCGAACTCGGTGTAGCCGGGGATTTCGATGATCTCCATCCTATCGCGCAGGGGGTGCGGGATCGTGAAGGCCGAGTTGGCCGTCGTGATGAAGAGCACCCTCGACAGATCGTAGGGAACCTCGAGGTAGTGGTCCATGAAGGAGTTGTTCTGCTCAGGATCGAGCACCTCGAGGAGGGCGGAAGCGGGATCGCCGCGGAAGTCGGAGCTTATCTTGTCGACCTCGTCGAGGAGGAAGACGGGATTGATCGTCCCGGTCTTTTTCATGGACTGAAGGATCTTCCCGGGAAGGGCCCCGACGTAGGTCTTGCGATGCCCTCGGATCTCGGCCTCGTCGCGGACCCCTCCGAGCGAAACGCGAACGAACTGTCGACCCAGGGCGCGCGCCACCGACTTGCCGAGCGAGGTCTTGCCGGTCCCCGGCGGTCCGACGAAGCAAAGGATCGGCCCCTTCATCCGCTCCTTCAGCTGATGGACGGCGATGAAGTCGAGGATGCGGTCCTTCGGCTTCTTCATGTCGAAGTGATCCTCGTCGAGGATGCGCGCGGCGAGGTCGATGTCGCGATTGTCCTCGCTCGTCTCGTGCCAGGGCAGGTCGGCTATCCATTCCAGGTAGGTGCGCAGAACCCCCGACTCGGGCGACATCGGCTGGAGCTTTGACAGGCGCCTGCACTCCTTGAGTGCCTTGTCGAGGACCTCCTGGGGAGGATTCTTTTCTCGGATGCGCTTCTCAAGCTCCTGCGCTCCCGTGGCGTCCCCATCGTCGCGCCCGAGCTCTCGGTTGATCTCCTTCAGCTGCTCGGTAAGGAAGTAGTCCTTCTGATTCTTCTCCAGGCGTTTCTTGACCTTGAGGTTGATCTTGTTCTGGAGCGCAAGGAGCTCGTTCTCCGATTCGAGGGTCACTGCGATGGATTCGAGCCGCTCGACGGTCTCCTCCATCTCGAGGAGCTCCACCTTCTTCGCCACCTTCAGCGGGATGTTGGCGCAGATGAGGTCAACGAGCTTGTCGGCAAACTCGGCCCGCTCGATCGCGGTGATCGCCTCCGGCGGGACCTTCTTCTGGAACTTGGCGTAGCGCTTGAAGGCCTCGTGCACCGACTCCATGAGCGCGGTCACCTGGGGGGTGATCTCGCGCCGTTCCTCGATGAGCTTGACCTGAACGTGCAGGGCGCTGCTCGGGTGCAGGTAGCGCTGGATGATGCCGCGCTCCTCGCCCTGGGCAAGCACGCGGACGTTCCCGTCGGGAAGGCGAAGCATTTGGAGAATGCGCCCCACCGTTCCCGCCGGATAGATGTCTTCCTCTTTCGGGTCGTCGATGTCCTTCTTCTGGCATGCAAGAAAGATCAGGCGATCCCCGTTCATCGCGTCTTCGACCGCGCGTATCGAGCCCGGTCGCCCGACGAAGAAGGGGACTACCATGTGAGGAAAAATAACGAGCTCCCTCAAGGGGACCAGAGGGAGCTCCTGCTTGCCTGCTTTCCGCAATGGATTCATCGCTTAAGCGGACTTTTTCACCAGGGTGATTTCGGGTTTTTCGGCGTTGAGCACGACATCCTTTGTCACGACGACGCGCTTCTGGCCCTCGATCGAGGGGATGTCGTACATCACGTCCAGCATGATCGTCTCGACGATCGAGCGGAGCCCCCTGGCTCCGGTCTTCTTGTCGAGCGCGACCTGGGCGATCGTGTCGATGGCATCATCCTCGAATTGAAGGTCGACGTTGTCGAGCTTCAGCGAAGCGCGGTACTGTCGAATGACGGAGTTCCGAGGCTCGATGATGATGCGCCGCAGATCTTCCTTCGTGAGGCTCATGAGAGGCACGGAGATCGGCAGTCGCCCGATGAACTCCGGTATCATGCCGAACTTGATGAGGTCGTCGGGATGGAGGTGGGAGTAGATCTCCACCAGATCCTTCTCGCGGGAGGATTTGACGTCGGCGCCGAAGCCGAGGGGATGCTGCGCGACCCGAGACTCGATGAGCCGCTCCAAGCCGACGAAGGCCCCGCCGCAGATGAACAGGATGTTGGTCGTGTCGATCTTGAGCATCTCCTGGTTCGGGTGCTTGCGCCCGCCCTGGGGAGGGACCGACGCGACGGTTCCTTCGATGATCTTCAAGAGCGCCTGCTGGACACCCTCGCCGGAGACGTCCCGCGTGATGGAGATGTTCTCGCCCTTCTTGGCGATCTTGTCGATCTCGTCGATGTAGACGATCCCGCGCTCGGCGGCCGCGATGTTGTTGCCGGCATTCTGAATGAGCTTGAGGAGGATGTTCTCCACATCCTCGCCGACGTAGCCTGCCTCCGTGAGGGTCGTCGCGTCGGCGATGGCAAAGGGGACCTTGAGCTTCTTCGCGAGGGTCTTCGCGAGAAGGGTCTTCCCGGTTCCGGTCGGCCCGATGAGGAGCACGTTCGACTTCTCGATCTCGACGTCCTCTTCGATGCGACTGCGCTGGGCGATGCGCTTGTAATGGTTGTAGACTGCGACCGAGAGGACCTTTTTGGCCGGTTCTTGCCCTATGACGTATTGGTCGAGGTATTCCTTGATCTCTTTGGGAGTGGGGACATCCTCGAGAAACTCGGCGGTTACCTCGTTTTCTTCTTCATCGATGATCTTTTTGCAGACGTTTACGCACTCGTCGCAGATGAACACCCCCGGACCGGCGATGAGTCGGCGCGCCATCTCGGCACTCTTGCCGCAGAAGGAGCAGACCTTGATCCCATCACTTTTGTTCGGCTTTGCCATTGTTGCCTCGCACGAGAACCTTGTCGACCAAGCCGTAGGCGACCGCCTCTTCGGCGGACATGAAGAAATCGCGCTCGGTATCGTGCGCGATCGTCTCCTCGGGTTTCCCGGTGTGATGCGCGAAGTAGGTGATGATGAGCTTCTTCAGGCGAATCATCTCCTTCGCTTGGATGCCGATGTCGGATGCTTGGCCCTGAACGCCGCCCCAGGGCTGATGAATCAGGATTCGCGAAGAGGGGAGCGCGAAGCGCTTGCCAGGGGATCCGCAGGCGAGGAGCAGGGCGCCCATCGAAGCCGCCTGCCCCATGCAGATGGTCTGAACGTCCGGCTTCACGTGCTGGATGGTGTCGTAGATTGCCAGCCCCGCAGTAACCGATCCGCCGGGGGAGTGAATGTAGATGCTGATGTCCTTTTCCGGGTCCTGCGACTCGAGAAAGAGCAGCTGCGCCACGACGAGATCGGCGGTGACGTCCATGATCTCACCGTCTATGAAGATGATCCGATCCTTGAGGAGCCGGGAATAGATATCGTAGGAGCGCTCGCCAATGCCCGTCTGCTCGATGACGATCGGTACAAGAGTGTTCATCTGTGGTTTCATCATTAGGCCCCCTGTAATTTAACCATTTTTCTGAACCACGTCCACATAACTGGTCTTGGCGCCCTTCTTGACAACGGCGCTTGCGATGAGGAAATCGACGACCTTCTTGTCCTTGATGTCATGCTCGAGATAGTGCATGAGGTCATTCTTCTGGAGCTGCTCGCGCACCTTTTCGACCGTTTCGTTTGCAAGCTCCGCCTGCCGCTTTATCTCGGCCTCGATATCCTCAGGGGTGGCTTCGATGTGCTCGCGCTCGCTTATTTTGTCCATCGCAAGGCGCGACTTCAGATTCTTGGTGACGGAGGGCTTCCACTCCTCGTAGAGCTGCTCGCGGCTCCTGCCCTGACCGGCAAGTATGCGCAGCAGCTGCGCCTCGCCAACGCGATTCTGCGCGACGAAATTGTGCCAAGTGTCGGCCAGCTCGGCGTCGATCATCGCCTGGGGAAGATCGATCTGCGAACGCTCGATGATCGCGTCCATGATGGAGCGCACGTTGCCCTGGCGCAGGCGCGCGGCGAGATCGTCGGTGAGCCTCTTGTGGACGTCGTCCTTCAGGTCCTGGAGGGTCTTGTACTTGCTGCTCACGTCCTGGGCAAGCTCGTCGTCGAGCTCGGGAAGCTGCTTCTCTTTGATCGTGGTCACGGCGACCTTCAGGGTGACCTTCTTGCCGGCAAGCTCGGGATACTCGAAATCGGAAGGGTACTCCTTGGAGATCGTCCGTTCCTCACCCTTCTTCATCCCGATCACTTCATCGTCGAACTTGTAGAGGTTGTACCCGGTGCCCACCGTGAAGACGAAATCCTGGCGGCGGGTGCCCTGCTTCTCGGTGCCGTCGTCGGCAAGCTCGACGTAGTTGACGGTGATGATGTCGTCCTTGGCTACCGCGCTTCCCTCTTTCTTTTCGACGACCGTGGCATTCTGATCCCGGATGATGTCGAGCTCGCGCTTTTCGTCATCCTTGGTGATTTTTGCGTCCGGCTCCTCGATTTCGACCTGCTGGTAGGCACCGAGCTTGATCTCGGGGAAGGTATCGTAGGTGACCGTGAAGGTGAAGCTTTCGCCGATCTGAAGCTTCACGTCGTCCTTCAGCTGCGGGACCGAGTAGGGGAGCGGCTTCTGCTCGATCGTCTCGAAGACCTCCTTGAGGCTGTTCTCGAGGAGGTTGGCCGAGGCTTCGTCGAGAAGCGAATCACCGAACTTCTGGACGAGAATAGCGGGCGGCACCTTGCCCTTGCGAAAGCCCTTGATTGCGAGCGTCTTCGAATATCTGGCGACGAGATCGTCGTACTCTTTCTGAGCCGACTCCTTTTCTACGGTCACGGTGAGCTCGACTGAGGAGTGCTCAAGCGGCTCCACTTCCTTGCTAGCAACCATTGTGGTAATCCCTCTCGGCTATGAGATCGAAGTTGTCTGTGGCATCAAGAATATACAATACTCGACCGGTAGTTTGCAACGGAGCATGAACGACGGCTGAACGGGAAGCACATCAAAAAAAGAGCGCCCTCTCTCGGGGTCGCTCTTTCGGTGGGAGAGCGAGAGACGGGAGTTGAACCCGCGACATCCACCTTGGCAAGGTGGAGCTCTACCACTGAGCTACTCTCGCGTTGTATGACCTACACCCTCGGCGTCGATTCTCGCCCATCCTCTCAGGCAGTGCGAGAGAAGGGACTTGAACCCTTACGCCCGAAGGCACCAGATCCTAAGTCTGGCGTGTCTGCCAATTTCACCACTCTCGCAAAAGTATACCCGCTAACCCCTCCGGTAGTCAATTCCCTCTTGCTGTCTGTCGTT
>DAHVAK010000208.1 GCA_027314665.1 Spirochaetales bacterium | reverse complement strand
ACCCAGTGGTCGAGGGTGAAATCGAGAGAGGCGAGCACCTGGCTGGTTCCGCTCGGCAGGACGACGTCGGTCATGGAGAGGCTCTTCCCCCTAAAGACGAGATCGGTATTGAAGGGTCCGATCTCGTCGGGAATGATGACCGCTTTTCCGTACACCGAAGTTGCGTGGAGCTCGCCCTCAAACTCCGGATCGTTGATCGACCCCGAGATCGTGAGGTCGCCTCGGGCCTTTCCCTTCGAGATATCGAAGTAGGGAATCTTCGCAACCGAGTCGAAGGCGTGAAGGTCGAGCACGACGTTCTGCAGCGAAGCGTCGATGGTCGAGCCGGTTACGGTTCCCGAGGCCTGAAGGGCGAGGGGCAGCGGATCTCCGAGGCTCACGGCAAAGCGTCCAGAGTCGAGGACGTAGCCCGCGATGGCGTTGGAGGGGCCGCCGGAAAACACAACCCTTCCCTCCTTGCGTGCGAGGGAGACGCTCCACCCCGCTCCCGGCTTTCCGTTGATGCGGACGTCGGACACTCCGACGCTCGCCTGAAAGTTCTCGGCGAGAAGCCGGGAAAGCGAGACCCCGGTGTCGAGGGGGGCGGTCTGTCCTGACACGGTGAGACGGGCCCCGACAACGTCCCCGCTTAGCTCGCCCTGGTAGACGCCGGAAAAGGAGAGCTTGCCAGTCGCAAGATCGATGGTCCCCGATGCGCCGGAAAGGGTATGGGAGAGATAGCGAAGGTTGGCCTGAAGCAGTCGGATCTGACGCGCATCGGCTGAGAGGGTGACGCTGCCCGAAACGGGATCGGAGAAGAGCTGCCCCTCCGGGAGGGTTAGGTTCGCGGTAATCACGGGGTGGAGGATATCCCCGGTAAGAGAGACGCTTCCCGTGAGATCTCCGGTCAAGGGAAGCTGACCGAGGCGATTGAGCGGGGCTCCGGTGAAGCTCACGATCGTGTCCAGCTCCGGGCCGTCGAAGTTGATGCTCGCCTCGTAGCGCTCGGTTCCGTTCGGGTTGTACAGCTGCAGCCATCCGCTCCCGCGATAGCCGCTCGCGCCCCGATGGAGGGAGATTCGACCGGTTCCGGTGACTCGGGAGATCGCGTCCTGGAAGGTGAGCGCGTAGATGTCGCCCCCAGCGGCGGAGAGTCGAGCCGAGAGGGTCACCTGGTTGTCCTTCATGGGAAGGATGGGCAGGTCGGCGGCGACCGATTTGCGGGAGAGCACTTCCCAGGTCGAGGGGTTGGCGTAGAAGCCCTCGAGGTCCAGGGAGAGCTTCGCGGTCCCGCTGCGGAAGGGAAGCGGAAGCTCATTCGTAAGCAGGCGAAAGACGTAGCGGTTCCCCTGCCGAATCGCAGCGAAGTCGATGCCGTGATTTCCCGAGGCGACCAGGCTGTCCCCCTCCACGTAGTAGCCGCTCACGTGGTAGGTCTGCTCCTGGATCTTCAAATCGGTCTGAAAGGAGACCCGGCCGCGCTCGACGATGGCGGCGTTGATGGCTCCGGAGCCCCGGTAGGGGCCCCAATCGATCTTGATGCCGCTCACCTCGAGACTCTTCTCGTTGCCGGCAATGCTGAAGCTCGCGCTCTGGTCCGAGACTGAGTCTCTCGAGATCATCGAGTGCGGCGAGATGAAGGAGTAGCGGGTGAGATCGGTCGCCACAAAGGCGGTAGTCGAGATGCTGAGGCCCGACAGCTCGCGAGTCATGGTTTTCGAGGGCTCTTTCTCCAGAGCGGCATAGAGCGCGTCAAGCGGCAAGCGGTTTGCGTTCAACGATACCTGGAGATAGCGCTCCGGCGCGGAGCGGTAGCTGCCGTCGGCGATCAGGAGGTTGTTCGCCGCCCCCCCGGGGAAGGAGGCCGAAAGCTGAAAATCGACTCCGTCGCGCTTCGGGGTTGCCGCAAGAGAAAAGGGGCGAAGGGCGACCGAGCCGAGCTCGAGGTCGCTGCTTGTCGCGACGAGGCTGCCGTTTGCCGCGACAAGCGACAGGGAGGCCGAGAGCTGCCCCCCGAGGGGGGTCACCAGGTGCGAGAGCGTGAGCGATCCGGAAGGGAGCATCCGCCGCAGATCCACGCTTCCCGAGAAGCTTCCGTCGCCGAGGTTGGATTTGACGGAGAGCAGCGACACCGTCGCTTTATCCAAGTCCCCCTTTAGCTGAGCGACGACCGACAAGGGCGAGGGAAGGTAGCGGTTGGCAATCTGCAGGCTCACATCGCTTGCGTAGCTCAGGCTCCTATCGGGAAGGGAGTAGGCCAACGAACCGGTCCCGCTCACTACGCTCGAGAGCCAGGGAGCGTAGGTCTCGAGATTCGGCCCGAGCGCGAAATAGTAGCTCGGCCGAAAATGGTCGGCCACGAAAGAGAGCCGAAACAGCTTTTGGGATTCGTCGTAGCTGAACTGTAGATCAAGCGGCGCTTTGTCCTGCACCTTGCGCACCTGCCAAACGCCGTCGCGCAGGCTCACGTGGAAGGTAGGTCGCACGATAGTCACAAGGTTCGAGGAGAGCTTGTCAAAGCGAAGGCGGAGGTCCGACCATTGGAGGTCCCTTCCCACGAGTCCCGACACGCTCACCACCGTGGAGATATCGGAGATCCCTGCCGGATGGTGCGCGATGTTCGCGTTCACCGCCGCTCGCACCTGAACGCTGAGGCCCTGATTGCCGTTCTGCACCTGAAAGAACAAGCGATCGATCTCGAACCGTCCTGTCGGACTGCGGATCGAGAGGGTGAGGTTTCGCCCGGAAAGGCGCAGCTTGGCCGGGAGCACGGTCTTGCGGTTCGCGTTCGCCAACAGCCCTTTGAGAAAGCGCACGAGATCCTTGTCCGTTTGCGTGTCGACTGCAAGACTCGTGTTTTCGATGCTAATCTCGCTCAGAGCCGAGACCGGATTCCCGCTGAAGAGCTTCAGGATGTTGTAGTAGATCTGCACCTGGCGGACGCTCAGCAACAGGCTGTGGGCGGGATCGTCATCGTAGACCCTTAGCCCCCGTATCTCGATCGAATGGAAAATCGAAGGGGAGATGCTCTGGTAGGTGAACTGGCGGTTGGTCACGAGCTCGAGCTGCCTGATGGTTTCCGCCTTCAGGAGCGCAAGTCGCTTCCCGATGGCCTGCTGAACCGGCCACAGGGCGATGATGGTCAAGGCAACGAGCCCGACGAAAACCAAGAGCTGTGTCCCGTGGACGAGGCGTCCGGGAGTGGCGGTCGAAAGGTCTGTGTGGGGGGATCCCTCACCTCTACTCATAGGTTAGCGACACGACGTTGTACAGCAAAATGCGAGCCAATCCACGCTTGTATTCTATCACCTTACTCGCCGTGCATCTGCCCTCGGAGCACGCGATCGAGGCCGTCCGAGGGTGCGGATCGCCGCAAGCTCGCGCGCGGATGATGCCGCGATCCTAGCGAGCGATCGCGGCTCGCCGCAAGCTCGCGGCGGGAAAGCGCGCAGGCTCGCGCGAGGATGATGCCGCGATCCTACCGAGCGATCGCGGCGGGAAAGCGCGCAGGCTCGCGCGACCCAATGACAAAGGGAGGCCTTTCCAATAGTATC
>DAHVAK010000205.1 GCA_027314665.1 Spirochaetales bacterium | reverse complement strand
GCGCTCGGGCCCCTCGTGGAACAGCTCGCGGGGGTCGCCCCGAGCGATCTCGACCGACTGAGCCGACTTGCCGCCCTCATTCGTCAGGCCATCCTCTCGACCCCCGTCCCGGCGGAGGTCGCCGCAGCGCTCGCGCACGCTTACGATGGGCTGGGAGGGCCTGCGGTCGCGGTGCGCTCCTCGGCCACTGCGGAGGACCTGCCGGGGGCAAGCTTTGCGGGACAGCAGGATAGCTTTCTGAACGTCGTCGGCGCGGTCCAGCTCGCCGACGCAGTGCGGCGCTGCTGGGCCTCGCTGTGGAGCGATCGAGCCGTGGCCTACCGCGCTCAGCGCGGGATCGATCAGCGCGGGGTCGCGATCGGCGTCGTCGTACAGCGGCTCGTCCCCGCGAAGGCTTCCGGGGTGCTCTTCACGGCCGAGCCGATAAGCGGGAGCCGGCACCGTGCAGTCGTCGATGCGACGCCGGGGCTGGGCGAGGTGCTCGTCTCCGGGGCGGTCGTTCCCGATCACTTCGTGGTGGGCTTCGAGGGGGCGAGCCTACTCGAGGAGCGTCTGGGAAGCAAAGAGGTCGTCTCGAGGCCCCTCCCCAACGGCGGCACCCGCACGGCGCCGGAAGATCGTTTCCACCCCGGAGCCTGTATCTCCCGGGAAGAGCTCCGCGAGATCGTCGCGGCGGGACGGTCGATCGCGGAGGATTTCGGCTCTCCCCAAGACGTGGAATGGGCGATCGACGAAGAGGGCAAGGTGTGGATCGTCCAGGCGCGTCCGATCACTACACTTTTTCCCCTTCCCGCCGGGGCTCCGAGCTCCGCCGCCGATCTGCGAGTCTACTACTCCGTGAATGCCTCGCAAGGTATGGAGCGTCCTTTCACCCCGCTCGGAGGCTCGCTCTTCCGCCTCCTTGTCTCCTCGGTGGCCGACTGCTTCGGTTTTCCGCCCGCCGACCCTTCGGCCGGACCGTTGTTCCTGACGGAGGCGGCCGGGCGACTCTATCTCGACGTCACGAAGGCGCTGCGCAGCACGATCGGGCGCAAGCTCCTTCTGCAAATGGTGGGCGGGGTCCAGTCGCGTGCCGCGGCCTCCCTCGCGCGTCTTGCGCGGGAGCCGGCCTTCTCCGTCACCTACCGCTCGCCGCTTCCCTTCGTGCGCCGGGCTCTGTCGTTTCTACTTCGATCGCGCCTCTCCCTCTACCTCCTTCAGTCGATTGCGCACCCTGAAGGCGCCCGCCTGCGCATCGGACGGCTCCGAGCGGAGATCGAGGATGCGGCCGCGCGGCTCGAACCGTTGCCGGTCGAAGAGCGGCCGTTGGCGGTGGAGCGGCTCTTCTCGCCCGAGACAACGATTCGCCTCCTCGGGATCATGCCGGCGGTCCTGCTTCCGAGCACGATCCTTCTCTCGCTGGCCCGCCGGCTACTTCGGGGAGCGGCGACCGAGCAGGAGATCGAGATCTCCCTTCGAGCGCTTTCCGCGAACCCCACCACCGAGATGGACCTCGCGCTCTGGGCGCTTGCCGTGCTCGCGCGCCGGGACGAGCGCCTTGCACTGCGGCTGCGCTCCGCCCCCGCCGAGAGCCTCGCCCGGGAGTACCGCGCCGGGGGGCTTCCGGACTTCTTCGCCCGCGCGCTTGATGAGTTCCTGCGCCTGCACGGCCATCGCTGCGCGAGCGAGCTCGATGCCGGCCTGCCGCGGTGGTCGGAGGATCCAACTCCCGTTTTTGAGATCGTCGCCGGGTATCTCCGCCGTGCGGACGAGCTCCCGCAAGCGGACCAGCTTTTTCGCGCGGCAGCTGCGCGCGCCAAGGCGATGGTCGCCGAGCTCGCGGGGCGGGCAAGGGGAGCCGGGGCTGCAGCCCTGGTGCGTTTCTGCCTGGAGCGGGTGCGCGCGCTCTCGGGTCTCCAGGAGGTGCCCCGCTCCTATATCGCCCTTCTTTTCGCCCACGCGCGGCGCCTCCTCGAGCCGGTCGGGAGGGCGCTCGTCGCCGCCGGGTTACTTGTAGAGGAGGCGGATCTCTCATTCTTGAACCTTCCTGAGATTCGGTGGGCGCTTCGCGGAAATGAGGTCAAAGAGCTGGTTCGCGAGCGCAAGGGGGACTACGCCGCGGAGGTCGCCCGCCGCGGCCACCCCGCGGTGCTCCTCTCAGACGGGACGATCCCGGAGGCGGAGGCTCCCGCGGAGGGCTCGCCCGGCGATGCCGGCCTCCTGCAGGGAATCCCCGCCTCGCGCGGAAGCTACACCGGGAAGGCCCGGGTGATTCTCGACCCGGCCGGAGCGCAGCTTCTCCCCGGAGAGATCCTCGTTGCCCCCTCGACCGACCCCGGCTGGACGCCCCTTTTCCTTATCGCCGGGGCGCTCGTCATGGAGACCGGCGGAGCCATGGCTCACGGCGCAATCGTGGCCCGCGAGTACGGGATTCCGGCGGCAGTCGGCGTCGTAGGGGCGACCACGCGCATCGCCGGGGGGCAGGAGCTCATCGTGGATGGGACGAACGGAACGGTGAGGATCGTCGGCTTCCCCGGTTGAGCGCGCCCTGTGCGGCCGAAGGCAGCTATCGAGGTTCCCCGCCGGCCTTGACCCGGCCCAAGCGCCACCGTGCGATGACGGGACCGGCGAAGACGATGGCAAAGAGGCGCACGATCTGCACCGTCAAGACGAGCGAGATATCCGCGCCGCTTCCGAGAGCGACCGCCGCGATGGAGTCCATGACGCCCGGGGTGGTCGCGAGGTAGCCGCTCAAGGCATCGGTCTTTGTAAGCCCTGCGAGGATCACCCCGGTCCCCGCGCACACCCCGATCAGGACGAGAACGTTCGCCACCAACAGGGGCATGAGTCGTCCTGCCTGCCGCAGGGAGGCTCGGTCGAAGATCAAGCCGACATAGAGCCCGATCGTGATGTAGGCCGCCTGGAGGACACCCGGCGGCCACACGGGGCGAAACAGCCCCAACCCGCTTGCTGCGGCTCCGAGGATGAGGGGGCCGAGGAGGCCGGCCGCGGGGAGCCGCGCGAGCCGTCCGAGGAGCACGCCGGCCGCAGCGATGATTGGAGTCATCAGGTAGGGTAGCCAGCCAGCCGTGGTGGCTCCGCCCAACGGTCCGCCGAAGATTCCTCCCTGGCTCACCGCCTCGCCGCCGGGTACGAAGCGGGCGACCAGCGCGGCCGCGATGGCGACGAAAAGAAGGCGTAGGTACTGCATGAGCGAGACCATCCGCGTGTCGGCGCCGCTCTCGATGCTCATTGCGATCATCGCCGTTGCCCCGCCGGGAAGGGTGCCGAGGGTCGCGGTCTCCCGGCTCAAGGGGCTGAGGCGGGCGAGGAGGATTCCGGCGCCGATGCCCATCCCGAGGGTCACGGCGATCACGACGACTACGGGGAGCCAGCTCGCGGCGATAACCGGCAGGATCGAGGGGCGGAACACTGCGCCGATGATGACCCCGATCGCCGCCTGGGCGATGGTGAGAAAGGCGGGCGGGACCCTCGGATGGATCGGGCGCAGCAGGCCCGCGACGACAGCGACGACCAGAGGGCCGATGAGCCAGCCGCCGGGCAGATGCGTGGGCTGGAGAAGGAAGCCGCCTGCCGCGGCTGCGGCCACGAGGCCGAGCCACCACGGGAGCGTTCGCGCCGATCGGCCGCCCCCGCCTGGCGGGGGAGCGTCCACCGTCGAGCTCTCATTCGGTGCATTCATTGGAGAGAGACTATACGCGGGATGCCGCGGTCGTCCAAGCCGGGAGCTCCCCTTGCACAAAGCCGACGAATCTGCTACGAATTCTGACTATCTAACGTGAGTAAGTTAGGTATTATCGGTGGGGAGGGAAATGGCGAATGAACGGCGTGGAGCAGAGGGAAGTCGGGCGGGTCTGGATCGTCGGCGCGGGGCCGGGCGACCCGGAGCTCCTCACCCTGAAGGCTCGCCGGCTCCTCGATGAGGCCGAGGTGATCTTCTACGACGCCCTGGTGAGCGTGGGAACCCTCCGCTCGGTCGGCGCCGCCCGCGTTTTCGTTGGTAAGCGCAAGGGCTTTCGCTCCTTCGCTCAGGAGGAGATCAACCGGATGCTCCTCGAGGCAGCGGTCGCCGGAAAAAGGGTAGTCCGGCTCAAAGGCGGCGACCCCTTCATCTTCGGCCGCGGCGGAGAGGAGGTGCTCTACCTGCGCGACCACGGCGTCGCCTGTGAGGTGGTGCCGGGCGTCTCCGCCCTTCTCGGCGCGGCCGCGAGCCTTCAGGTGCCGCTCACCCACCGGGGAGTCGCTGCGAGCCTCGCCCTGTGCGCGGGGGTTCCCTCGATCGGAGCCCGAACGGTCGTTGGGGAGGACCAGGGACCGGGTTTCGCGCTTCCGAGTGCGGATACCCTCGCGGTCTACATGGCAGCGGCGGCCCTCCGGGAGATTGCGGGAGAGCTGCTCGCCCGCGGGTGGCTGCCCGGAACACCGGCCGCGCTCATCCACAACGCGACGCTTCCCGACGAGCGGGTCTGGCACTCGAGCCTCGACAAGCTTGCCGCCGGCGAGATCGCGGGCGTCGAGGGGGAGCTTCCCACCCCGCTTCTGCTTCTCATCGGAGAGGTGGTGCGTCTCGGACGGGTTCACACCCGCGAACCGGAGCGGATTCTTTCGGGGAGGATAAAGCGATGAGCGAACGGGAACGGGAGGCCGAGCGCCTCCGGACGGAAAGCGCGGGGATGGAGGTGCGGGAGCTCCTTCGCCTCGTCGCGCGGAAGTACGCGGGAAGGATCCTCTTTGCCACCTCGCTCGGGGCGGAGGACCAGGTAGTCACCCATCTGCTCGCCGAGACTGCGCCCGACCTTCCGATCGTGACCCTGGACACCGGCCGCC
>DAHVAK010000201.1 GCA_027314665.1 Spirochaetales bacterium | reverse complement strand
GGTGCCGTAGCCGAGCAGGAGCGCGGGAAGGTGGTCGTTCGCGCCATCCCGAGTCAGCATGAGCTCGATCATGCTTTCGGAGCGAGCCGTCACCAGGCCCTTCAGAAACCAACTGCGCGAAAGATGGTCGATTGCGGCGGGCTCGCCTTCGATGCGCACGGCGATCCCATCGTCTTTCGGGGCGGCCGGCATCACGGTGCGCACGAGGAAATCGGTCGCCGAGAAGCCCGCAGGCCGCTCGAAGCGCTCTCCGCCCTCCGCGAGTGCCGATATCCGGTCGGCGCGGAAGAGGCGTATCTCCTTGCGGAGACGACAGTAGGCGGCCACGTACCAGCTCTCGCGCCAATAGACGACGCCGTACGGCTCGATGATGCGCCGCTGCGACGCCTCCCTCGCGCGCTTTGAGTACTCGAGCGAGAGGGTGCGGCTCTCGGCTGCGGCCCTCTCGATCCGCCCGATAAGCTCCGGGAGACGACCGGCTGCGGTACCGGGGGATGGGCGCTCCTGCGCAGCGACGCCCAGGGCGTCCTCATGGCGCGCAAGCTCACGAAGCTGACGGTCGTCCATCCGACGGCGGATCTTGCGAAGGGCGCGCTGCAAGGCGTCCGAAAAGGGGTAGCCGGCTCGGTCGGCGAACAGCGAGGCGTGCAGGAGAGCCGTGCGCTCCTCGGCATCGAAGAACACGGGCGGCTCCCGGAAGGTATCGAGCAGAAGGTAGCCGCCGCCGGGTCCGCCCTCTGCGGCGATAGGGGCTCCGCTCGCGCACAGGGAATCGATGTACCGATACACCGTTCGCACGGTCGTACCCAGCTCCTCGGCGATCTGAGAGGCCGAGAGCCGCCCCCGCGACCGCAGGAGCCACAGCACCGCGAGAAGATTGTCAGCCTTTGCCACACCCACCTGCCTCGCAGGGACGATGGGCACGATCATCGCCCGCATGCGGCGCCGCCATTGCTCCTCCCTGTCACCAAGGATGATAGGGTCAACGGGGTGTTGGCGCCAAGCGGCGGGGCGGCCGCTCCACCCCCGTGGCCGCCGGGCCCGCCGCCTCCTTTTTTTTAGTTCTTGTCCCCCATTCCCCTCGATTTGCACTATAATCAAGTCGAGCGGCTCCAATGCGCGCCGTTCGACTTCCATTCAATACGTTTCAAATCAGAATAGAGGAGACTGCCCCCGGGCGTTCGTGGCATGTCCGCTTGCCATGGAGGAGATGCAATGGGAATAGCGTTGGCCGAGGTTATCGGAGTAGACGAGAAGAAGTGTGTGAACTGCCACCGCTGCATCGCGGTATGCCCCGTCAAGCTCTGCATCGACGGGAGCGGGGATCACGTCGTCATCAATCACGACCTATGCATCGGCTGCGGAAGCTGCATCGCCGCGTGCACCCATCATGCGCGCCACGGAATCGACGACACGGAGGCCTTCTTCCAAGCGGTCGAGCGGCGCGAGAAGCTCGTGGCGATCGTCGCTCCGGCGGCGGCCTCGAGCTTCCCGGGGGAGCTGCTGCGGTTGAACGGCTATCTCGCCTCCCTCGGCGTGAGCCGCATCTTCGACGTGAGCTTCGGCGCCGAGCTCACGGTGAAGTCCTACGTGGAGCACATCACGACAAAGGATCCGAAGCTGGTGATCGCGCAGCCCTGTCCGGCGATCGTCACCTACGTCGAGCTGTATCGCCCGGAGCTCTTGGGGCATCTCGCCCCCGCGCACAGCCCGATGCTCCACACCATTGCGATGATCCGCGAGTATTGCCCGGAGCTCGCCGGGCACAAGGTGGTGGCCATCTCGCCCTGCTACGCCAAGCGAAGGGAGTTCGACGAGACCGGGATGGGCGACTACAACGTGACCTTTGCCGCCCTCTCCCGCCGCCTGACCGAGCAGAAGGTCAGCCTCTCTCAATTTCCGGAGAGACCCTTCGATTCCCCGGAAGCGGAGCGCGCCGTGCTCTTTCCGACTCCGGGCGGGCTCATGCGCACGGTCGAGCGGGAGGCGCCTAGGGTCGCGGGCCGCACGCGCAAGATCGAGGGACCGGCGACGCTCTATCGTTACCTCGATCAGCTTGGCGAGATGACCGGGCGCGGTCTGAATCCCCTGGTGGTGGACTGCCTCAACTGCGAGCTCGGCTGCAACGGCGGGACGGCGACCAACTCCCAGACCAAGTCGCCCGACGAGCTGGAGGGCCACGTTGAGGCCCGCCGACAGAGCGCCCAGAATCGCTACCGACGGCGCTTCGGGGCGGGTCCCTCCAAGAGGCTCAAGAGAACCATCGAGAGCCGCTGGAAGCCCGAGCTCTACGTGCGCCGCTACGAAGATCGCTCCCGCTCGGTTGATCTCCGGCGCCCCGACCCGCAGCAGCTCGAGGAGATCTACCGCCGCATGGAGAAGCACAGCGAGGCGGACCTCTACAACTGCTCCTCCTGCGGCTACAACAGCTGCGAGATGATGGCTACCGCCATCTTCAACGGCCTGAACCGCCCCGAAAACTGCCACCACTACCAGATGAGCGTGCTCGAAGCGGAGCATGCGGCGATCGCGCGGCTCGGCAAGGAGCTGCACGACGTCATCACCGATGCGGATGCGATGATCGATGAGATCGTCACGATAACGGAGCGCACCAACCAGAAGAGCTTCGATCAGTATGCCTCGATCGAAGAGTCCTCCGAGACCGTCGAGCAGATGCTCTGGTCCATCAAGACCGTGTCGGGCTCCGCCGACGAAAAGCAAGAGGTGATGCGCATGCTGGTCGACGCGGCGCGCGACGGACAGCACGACCTGGCGCAGACCCTGCACTCGATCGAGGAGATCAGCGCCACGGTCCACGGCATCACCGATCTCATCGCCGTGATCAACGACGTGGCGGAACGCACCAATCTGCTTTCCATGAATGCGGCGATCGAGGCCGCCCACGCCGGGGAGGCGGGCAAGGGATTCGCCGTGGTGGCCTCGGAGATCCGCAAGCTCGCCGAGACCTCCGGCCAGAGCTCGGTGCAAATCTCGAGGACGCTCAAGGAGATGCTCGAGCGGGTCTCCGCCTCCTCCGCAATCTCGCGCAGGACCGGCGAGCTCATCGCCAAGTTCATAGCCGACGCAGGCGGGGTCGCCGAGTCGATGAGCGGAATAGCGGGCGCCATGTCCGAGATGTCGGTCGGCAGCGCTCAGATCACGGGAGCACTGATCCATCTGCGCGAGATCTCCGCCGAGGTGAAGGCCGACTATGCGATGGTCTCGCAATCGCTTGCGCGCATGCGGAGCGCGATGTCCTCGATCAGCACGACATCGCGGCGCAATCTCGATCAGATGAGCGCCTCCGAAGGAGATGGGCGGCGCTGAAGCGGCTCGTCGCCGGGCGGCACCGTTGGCGGGTCTTCGCACAAGTGCGGCTTTGCCTTTGAGCCCGCAGGCTTCGAGAGCGCCGGACGCCCGCGGCCTCTCGGGCGGAGGGCAATCCCGAGCCGCCCTCCGCCTCCCCCTTGACGATACACGACCCAAGCGCTTACTTTAGTAGGAAATGAACATTGCACACAACCTCGAGGCGCTGGAAATACCGATGCGCTTCGGCACCAACGAGAGCATCATCCATCCGGTGCTCATCTGGGACGAGAAGGAGGGGGCCACCCTCATCGATACGGGGATCCCCGGATCGCACGCGGCGATCGGCGCGCACCTCGAGCGCCTGGGGCTCTCCTGGAAGGACCTTCGCCGCATCATCCTCACCCATCAGGACATCGATCACATCGGCGGGGCAAGCGCCATCGTCGAAGCGAGCGGGGCCGAGGTCCTCGCGCACCCCGACGACATCCCCTACATCCAGGGAGAGCGCATGCTGATCAAATGGAATCCTGCGCGGCTCGAGGCGATGCTGCAGGCCGCGCCGCCCGAGCAGCACGAGCGGGTGCGCAGGCTCTTCGGAGCCCCGCCGAGGGTCCGGGTCGATCGCGCCCTCGCCGACGGCGAGAGGCTGCCCTACCGCGGGGGGATCACCGTGATCCACACCCCCGGCCCCACCCCGGGCCATATCGGCCTCTACCTTTCCGCCGATCGGCTCCTCGTTTCGGGCGACGCCCTGCGGGCGGAGAACGGCCTTCTGCAGGGCCCCTCCCCCCAGATGACTCCCGACCTTCCCCTCGCGACAGCCTCGCTGCGCAAGCTCCTGTCCTATCCGATCGAGCGGGTGCTCTGCTACCACGGAGGTCTTTCCGCTCCGGGCGCGTTGGCGCGCCTGCGGGAGCTCGCGCTCTCCGCCTGACGACTGCGTCGCACGAGACAGAAAAAAAACAGGCCAATGAGTACGACACAAGACAGAACATCGACGGAGGGCTACGAATGGGTAGCCCTCTCGGTTACGACGATCGGATCGCTTCTCGCCTCGATCCAGGGCTCGGCCCTGATCATCGGGCTTCCCGATATTCTCGTGAATCTCAAGGCGGACTTCCTGACCGTGATCTGGGTGCTGCTTGCCTACCTCCTAGTGACGACGGCGATCGTGCCGGTCATTGGGCGGCTCGCGGACATGTTCGGTCGAAAGCGACTCTACAACGCGGGCTTCGCGATCTTCACCCTAGGGTCGCTCTTTGCGGGGCTCGCCCAAGCACGCTACCACGGCTGGGACCTCGTGCTCGCCCGGGTGATCCAGGGGATCGGCGGCGCCCTCCTCTTTGCGAACAGCGCCCCGATCGTCACTGACGCCTTTCGTCACGGGCGGATCGGCCTCGGCCTCGGGGTGAATCAGATCGCCTTCGCCGCCGGATTCATCCTCGGCCCGGTCGTTGGAGGGCTGCTCGCCGCGATCGACTGGCGGTGGATCTTCCTGGTGAACGTCCCCATCGGCATCTTGGGCACGATCTGGGGGATCCTGCGCCTGCGCGAGCCGGAGACCCTCCCGGGAGGGCAGCACTTCGACTACTGGGGAAGCCTCACCTTCACGATCGGCCTCGCGTCGCTCCTGCTCGGGCTTTCTCTCACCGCCTTTCCCGCCGGATCGCCCCGCCTTCCCTATCTCCTCATCGGGACCGGGGTCGTCGTGCTCGCCGTCTTCGTGCTCATCGAGCGGCGGGTTGCGGAGCCGATGCTCGACTTCAGCCTTTTTCGCCACCGGCTCTTCAGCCTCGCCAATCTTGCGGGGGGCTTGAATGGGCTCGCGCGAGGGGCGGTGCTCTTCCTCCTTACCTTCTTTCTGCAGGGGCCCTACGGCAAGGATCCGCTCCAGGCGGGAATCTTGACCGCCCCCTTCGGGCTTGCCTTTCTCGCCGTCGGTCCGATCTCAGGCTTTCTCTCCGACCGCTACGGCTCGCGCGGTCTCGCTACGGCGGGGCTCCTCGTCTCGAGCGTTGGGCTCCTCGGCCTTTCCACGATCAGCGCGACGACGAGCTACACCGTGCTCGCCCTTTTCATGATCCTCATGGGAGGGGGCTCGGGGCTGTTCAGCTCGCCGAACACCAATGCGATCATGTCCTCGGTGGCCACGGAGCGGCGGGGGATCGCTTCGGCTACGAATATCATGCTGGGCAACACCGGGCAGATGTTCAGCATCACCATCGCCTTCCCCCTGGTCTTGAGTCGCATTCCGCAGAAGGTGATGTACCACATTTTCCTCTACGGCGGGGGCATGGAGCACGCTCCGAAGGTCCTTGCGGTCTTCGAGCGCGGTCTCCACGAAGCCTTTCTCGTCTCCTTCGCCGTCACCCTCGTCGCCGCAGCCGCCTCCTTCCTGCGTCCCGCGCGGCCGCAAGGGGAGCTTGCCGTGGGCGCGTAGCGGCCGCTTGCGACGCCGCATCCGCGCGCGACGGCCGGTTTTGGAGGTGCTCGAGGGCGGGATTCGCCTCCTCCCGCCGCATCCGCGCGCGACGGCCGGTTCCCACTGGCTTGCCCGTCGCTTTGCCGGCCTGCCTCGAAGGGTAGTATATTGTCATAACGGTACCTGATCGGGGGGTCTATGGGGAAACGAATACGGGTCGCCGTGATGGCGATCGTGATCCTCGGGGCGGCGACGCCCGCCTTCGCCGAGTGGGAGCTGGGGATGTCCCTGTTTCCGACGAGCCAGGGCTCTCTCTCGGCTCAGCCTTCCGGCAACCTCGACTGGATGATCGGCTTCCACGTCGGGCACAACTTCTGGCACGTCGGCTATCTCTCGTGGGATGCGATCTCGCTGCCCGACTTCATGACCGCGAATCTTACCCGCGGCGCCTACGCCGTGCCGAGCTTTCTGAACCTCTACGACGCAGGCGTCCGGCTCACCGGGGGCCCCCTGCTCGCTTTTGCGGAGATCGGGCTCAACAATCTCTGGATCTACGACGTCGGTCTCCAGCCCCTCGCCGACATGGGAGCGAACCTGCGGGCGGGGGTGGGGGTGCGCTCGAGGTGGTGGGGCCTCACGGTCTCCGCGACGGAGGTCTACCCTCGGATGAGCGACCTTCCTTCGACCTTTGCCGGGATGTGGTCCATGGACCGGGCGACGCGGAGCTCTGCCTTGAGCGCCTTCAGGGATGGTCTCGTCTGGTCGATGGGGATAACTCTCTACCTGTGGTAGCAGGGGGTTGCAGAAGCATGAAGAGAATCCTGCGTTTTTTTGCCGCAGTCGCCATGATTGGCGGTGCAGCCGCCCTCCTCGCCGGCTGCAACCCGATGCTCCGGGGCTTCTATCCGGGGCAGACCTCCAATGCCGTCACCTTTCAGATCACGACGAACGACTCCCAGGTTACGAACTGGTCGACCCAGCAGGTGCTCGCCTCGCTCTACGAGGGCAACAGCACCTACCCGATCCAGACCCTCGGCTCGGGGCTCGTCCACAGCTCCTCCGCCGGGGCCTACACCGCCAGCCTCACCTTCAAGGGGCTGCAGGACGATTCCTACTATGTTCTGGTCTGGCTCGATCTCAACGGCGACGGGGTCTGGGAGAGCGGCGAGCCCTACTACCTTTCGCCCAACTTCAGCCTCTACGGGGCGCAGTCGCTCACGACGGCGGTCACGGTTCCGTAGGGTGATGTCGTGACGCCCCGCTGGGCGCGGCGGGTGGCTATCGCTCCTTGGAGCGATACTCCCTGGGGCTCACTCCGGTGAGCCGCTTGAAGCTCGTGCTGAAGTAGTAGGGATCGCGGTAGCCGACCGCCTCGGCTATCTCATAGACTCGGAGGTCGCTGTACGCAAGTAGCTCCATAGCTTTTCGGATGCGCAAGTGGGAGAGGTAATCGGAGAAGGTGCGTCCGAGAAAGGTTTTGAAGAGGAGACTGACGTAGCTCGGGCTGATGTTGAAGCGTGTCGCGAGGTTGGCCAGGGTGATCTCCCCTCGAAAGTTCGAGCTCACAAAGCTGCGCATCTGGTCGACAAGCCTTCGCCTTCGCTTGCCCCGCCTTCGCTGAGCATCCAGCCTTATCGCTTCGAAGAACTGAAGAAGCCAATCGCGCGCCTGGGCAAGGTTTCCGATCTCGCGGACCTGCGCGAGGGGATCGAAGCCGCGGCCAAAGATCGCCGTCACATCCTGCCCCACCTCTTCCAGCGCAAGGCTCGTGGTCAAGACCACGCTCGTCACTATGGCGCCCACCGACGAGGCGTCCAGCGATGAGCCCTCGATCTCCTTGAAGATCTCTCCGATCTCCCGCTCGATTTCCTGGAAGGCCCCGCTTCGCAGCTCCTCGAAGATTCGCCTGCCGTTCATCACCCGCACCACCTCGTTCAGCGAGGTCGAACGAGCCGCGACTTCGCGGTAAGAATAGATCCTGCCGGACCCCCGAAAGAAGCTTAGCCGCGCCGCTTCGCACGCCTCCTGGAACGAGCGCCAGGCGTTTTTCAGCCCCGGATACGCGCACCCCGCCCCGATCGTCACGCTCGCGCTCAGGCGCCGGCTCACACGGTCGAGGAGGAGCGCAAGCTCCCCCTCGGCATCCTCGGGGTTTCCCGGAATGACGAGGGCGACCCGATCGCCTGCGCAGAGCACAACTTGCCATGGGAGCCCGCGCTCCCGGGTGTGAAGGCGGACCTCGCGCAGGGCGCCGTGATCGCGGCCTGCCTCCTCGGATCTCAGGCTCGCGCGTCTCGTCGGGGAAGGGCAGTCAATTGCGACGACGGCGACGGATACCGGTTGCCGATCGAGGCCCGGGCTTCCGAGGTAGGTCGACGCCACGGAGAGGTCTGCGTCCGGCGGACGCTCGATGAGATCCGCAACGAGACGTTCGCGCAGGATCTCGCTGCTCCTCACCAGCCGACTGCGTAGATCGGAAAGGTCCTGAAGGTGCGCGTGCTCCTTTTCGATAAGCCCTCGAAGGTCGAGCAGGACCGCGAGAAGCTTTTGGGAGCGGAAGGGCTTAAGGATGTAGTCGTGGACATCGAGCCGAATTGCGGTTCGGGCATATTCGAACTCCGAATAGCCCGATATGACCACGACCTTGGTCTGCGGGCGCCGCCGCTTTACCCATTCGATGAGCTTGAGACCGCCCATACCGGACATGCGGATATCGCTGACGAGGATCTGAACCTCATTGTGCTCCAAGAGTGCGGCGGCATCCTCGCCGCTGGCTGCCTCGAGGACCGGTCCGAAGCCGTTGGCCTGCCAATCGATGGCACGGATGATCTTGCGCCGAATGATGTCCTCGTCTTCGCACACCAGCACGCCGTACACG
>DAHVAK010000199.1 GCA_027314665.1 Spirochaetales bacterium | reverse complement strand
CTATTTGAAGGGAGTCCTCGGGGTAGCCGACGAGGAGGTCGTATCGACCGACTTCATCCACGACGACCATTCCTCGATCTACGATTCCCTTGCGACGCTTCAGAACAACCTGAAGGGCGAGAAGCGCTTCTTCAAGATCGTCTCCTGGTACGACAACGAGTGGGGCTTCTCCAATCGCTTGGTGGAGCTTCTCCAGCGGATGGCGGCGAAGAAGTAGGGCTACCCACATCGAAGCGCCGGCGCTTGTCGGCGCGGCGCTAACGCTACGGGAAGGGTCCCGGCTGTGAGCCGAGGCCCTTTTTTTGCCGCCGTCGGGCGCGGCGCTCTGCTGCGGGAATGAGGATCACTCTCGCATGTCGGTTCGTCAGCCGGCAATCAGGAGGCGGGCGAGGCCGGGGCGCGAGGAGCCGCGCCGTTCGGCCCTGCTCCGCCCGCAAGGCCCGGGGCGCGGGCCTCGGACAGGGTCTCTTCCGGATCGACGCGGATGTCGATCGGACAGGGCGGCACCCGCCATATCTCCCGCGCGTACTCGGCGATCGTCCGGTCCGTGGAGAAGCGCCCGGAAGCGGCGATGTTGAGGACGGCCCGGCGCGACCACTCCTCCTCGCTGCGGTAGAGAGCATCCGCTGCGTCCTGGGTAGCGCAGTAGGACGCGAGGTCGGCGAGGTGCATGTAGCGGTCCCCCTCGTCGAGGAGGGCCGAGCGGATCGGATCGAAGAGTCCGGGCTCTGAGAAGTTGAAGTGGCCTGAGAAGAGAAGGTCGACCGCCTCCTTGATCTCCGGGTTTCCCTCGTAGAAATCGCGCGGACGGTAGCGAGGGCGGAGGGCGTCGACCTCCTCGGCCGTAAGGCCGAAGATGAAGGCGTTCTCCCGCCCGACCTCCTCCACGATCTCGATGTTGGCCCCGTCAAGGGTTCCGATGGTCATCGCGCCGTTGCACATGAACTTCATGTTGCCCGTTCCCGAGGCCTCGGTCCCCGCCGTAGAGATCTGCTCCGAAAGGTCGGAAGCGGGAAAGATCTTCTCCGCAAGCGACACCCTGTAGTCCGGCAGGAACAGGACGCGCATGACCTTGTTCGTGGCGTCGTTGTTGTTGACGACGTAGGCGACGTTGTTGATGAGCTTCACGATGAGCTTGGCCATCGTGTATCCGGGAGCTGCCTTGCCCGCGAAGATGAAGGTGCGCGGGAGAAAGTCGGACGCGCTGCCCTTGCGGACTCGGTTGTAGCGCACGACGATGTGGAGCGCCGCGAGGAGCTGACGCTTGTATTCGTGGATGCGCTTCACCTGCACGTCAAAGAGGCTGTCGAGCTGCAGGATCGCCCCGGACTCTCGGCGGACGACGCGGGCGAGCGACTCCTTCGCCGTCCGCTTCACCTGGCGAAATCTTCCCCGAAAGGCCGCGTCCTCGGCGAAGGGGGCGAGGCGGGAGATCTGTGCGAAGTCGGTGATCCACCCGTCGCCGATGGCCTCGCTGATGAGGGAGGCGAGAGGCGGGTTCGCCGCGAGAAGCCAGCGCCGCTGGGTGATGCCGTTGGTCTTGTTGTTGAAGCGCTCCGGGAAGATTCGGGCGAAGTCCGGCACGAGGCGAGTCTTCAGGAGCTGGGTGTGCAGCGCGGCCACCCCGTTGGTGGAGTGAGTGCCGACGATCGAGAGGTGGGCCATTCGAACCTGCTTGGCGGGCCCCTCCTCGATGAGGCTCATCTGGCGCTGCTTGGAATCATCCCCCGGGAAAAAGATCGCGACCCGCTGAAGGAAGTAGTAGTTGATGAGGTAGATGATCTGCAGGTGGCGCGGAAGGAGGCTCTCCAGCATCGCGACCGGCCACTTCTCGAGCGCCTCCGGCATGAGGGTGTGATTCGTGTAGCCCATCGCGCGCACCGTGAGATCCCACGCGAGATCCCAGTCCAGTCCCTCGCGGTCGACGAGGAGGCGCATGAGCTCGGGAACCGCAAGGGAGGGGTGGGTGTCGTTGAGCTGGATGGCCACTAGATCGGGGAACTCCTCCCAGCGAGCCCCTGAGGCCTTGAACCGGCGCACGATATCAAACAGCGAGCAGGCCACGAAGAGGTACTGCTGACGGAGGCGCAGCTCCTTGCCGAGGTAGAGCTTGTCGTTCGGGTAGAGCACCTTGGTGATGGTCTCCGCGCTCACCTTGGTGCGGACCGCCTCGATGTAGTCCCCCTTGTCGAAGTCCTTGAAGTCGAACTCCTCGGCCGCGCGCGCGCTCCACAGCCGGAGGGTGTTGACCGTCGCTCCCCCGTAGCCGACTACCGGGGTGTCGTAGGCTACTCCCAGCACCGGCTGGGTCTCGACCCACATCGCGCGCGAGCGCCCGCCGTTGGGGCTCGAGAGGACCCTTCCGCCGAAGTGGACCGGCACCCGCACGTCGTGGCGCTCGACCTCCCAGGGGTTTCCGGCCCGCAGCCAGTAGTCGGGCTGCTCGACCTGGTAGCCGTTCTCGATGACCTGGCGGAAGATCCCGTAGTCGTAGCGCAGCCCGTAGCCCCATGCGGGGATCTGCAGGGTTGCGAGCGAGTCGAGGAAGCAGGCCGCCAGCCGCCCGAGCCCGCCGTTGCCCAGGCCGGCATCCGCCTCCTCCTCCCGAAGCTCCTCCCAGCGGTAGCCGAGCGAGAGCATGGCGTCGCGCACGGCCTCTTGCAGGCGCAGGCTGATGACGTTGTTCGTCATCGATCGTCCGATCAGGAACTCGAGGGAGAGATAGTAGACCCGCTTGACGCGCCGCTCGTGATGGGTCTGCTGGGTGTGCATCCATTGGTTGACGAGGCGGTCGCGAACCGCCTGGGCAAGCGAGACGTAGCGGTCGTGCGGGGTGGCGGTATGGCTGTCGACCCCCTGGCTGTACTTGAGGTGGGCCGCGAAGCCCCAGGCGATCGACTCGGCGTCGTAGCCCTCCCGCGTAGCGAGCCGGCGGACAGCCTTCTTCGAGGCGTCGTTGGACGGGGGCTCGCTCATAGGGCGATCGTCTCTTCGTGCTCGTCGATGATCCCGATGCAGACGCTCTTGCGCTTCACCGCGTCAAGCGAATCGATCTCGCGGAGGGCCGAGAGGAGGTTTCCTTCGATGGCGGTGTGGGTGGTGATGACGACCGGGACTCCCTCTGCGGCATTCGCGCCCAGCTCCTTCTGAAGCACCGAGGAAATGCTGATCGAGTGATTGCCGAGAATGGTCGCAAGCTGCGCAAAGACCCCCGGCTGATCCTCGACCATCACCCGCAGGTAGTACCTGCTCGCGATCCGTTCGCTGGGCAGCTGCGCGGCCTCGGGAGCGCGGTCGGGCCAGATCGGCAGGGAGCGAAACAGGAGGGGTGCGGTGCCTTGCGCGATCGACAGGAGGTCCGAAAGGATTGCCGACGCGGTCGGAGAGCCTCCGGCCCCCCTGCCGTAGTACATCGTGTGACCCACCGCATGCCCGTAGATGCTCACCGCGTTAAACGGCCCGGAGACCCAGGCCAGGGGATGCTCGCGCGAGATGAAGGAGGGGCGGACCCTCAAGGAGAGCCCGCCGTCGAGGCGCTGTGCGATGGCGAGCAGCTTCACGATGTAGCCCAATTCTTGGCCGAACTTGACGTCGATGAGCTCGAGGGTATCGATTCCCTCGACCGGAATCTTCTCAAGCTCCACCCGCCGTCCGAATCCGAGCGACGCGAGGATCGTGAGCTTGTGAGCGGAATCGAGCCCTGAGACGTCGAGGCGAGGATCCGCCTCCGCCAGCCCCGACCTCTGCGCCCCGGCGAGGGCCTCGGCGTAGCCCTGGCCCTTTTGGATCATCTCCGTGAGGATGTAGTTGCAGGTGCCGTTCACGATTCCATACATCGCGTCGATGCGGTTCGCGACGAGCCCGTCGTACAGCGCTCGAACGACCGGAATCCCGCCCGCGCAGCTCGCCTCGAAGGAGAGCGAGACCCCGTTGTCGTGGGCGATCTTCATCAGCTCCGGACCGTGGTGGGCAAGAAGCGCCTTGTTGGCAGTGACGACGTGTTTTCCGCCCTTCAAGGCTCGCTCGATGATCTCCCGGGCAATCGTCGTACCGCCGACGAGCTCGATGACCACGTCGATCTCGGGATCCGCGAGGGCTTTGTCGTAGTTGGTTTCAAAGAGAGCCGGATCCAGCTTGAGGCTTCGGGCCCGCGCGAAATCGCGATCGACGATGTACTTGAGGGAAAGGGAGACGCCCGTTTTCTCCGCGATGAGGTCGCGATCGCGCGAAAGGAGCAGAGCTGTCGCTCCGCCGACCGTTCCGCAGCCGACAACGGCGACCCCGCAGGCTCCGATTCTGTTCATTGTCCTGCCATCCTACGCACGGCAAGAAGGGCGTGTCAATCGGGAACGGGTGCGACCGCCGCTGGTTCCTCGCTGCCCTCCAGCTCGCGGTACATCGCGCTGATGCTCTCGACGAGCTCGCCCTTGATTCGGATCTTCTCCAGCCTGAAGGAGTTGAAGGGGTTGAATCGGATCGGGGCTCCGAGGTGGAGCGCCATCCTGCCGCGATTGACGGCCACCGGAAAGAAGGAGACCACCTTCGCGGTCCGCTCGAAGAAGAGCCTCGCGATGTTGATGAACCCGGTGTCGAACTCGTTGACGATTCCATTGAAGATGCGGTTCGGGATCTCGGGGAAGATGAGGAGGCGTTTGCCCTGTTCGAGCAGCCGCACGCTCGAGGCGATCGTCTCGACGATCTTGCGGCTGTTGCGGTAGACCGGGATCGCGTGGAGATCCCTCATCATCGCGACGCAGATCCTTCCGACTACTCGGGCGAGGAAGAGGCTCAACGGCGGGCGGAGATGGACCTCCGCGCGCACGAAATCGTGCTCGATGTAGGCTGGGCACAGGGCGATATCGGTGATCTCGTGCGTCACCCAGGGATAGAGCGGCTGCGGGAGCGAAGCCATCGCGGTGATCGGTCCGTAGGAGCCGGCGTGATTCGCGATGAAGATCGCGGGTGTCCCCTCGATGAGCCGCCGCGAGACAATTCTCCGGCGCAGGAAGAAGAACTTGATGGTTTTGTAGAGGTAGGCGTACAGACGCTCGTGCGGTGCGTGCATCGTGCGGACTCATCCCCTTGTTTTTGGTGTATACCGCGCGCCCGAGCGTGTCAAATCCCGCGCGAGGGGGAAAAAAAAACCGGCCCCCAGGGGGGCCGGTTCGCGGCGAGAATGCCCTCCCGGATTATACCGGGATAGCCTGCTCGGTCTCCAGGTCGAAGAACTTGATTCGCTCCATGATCGGGTTGAACACCGCTTCGTCGCCGACCTTGAAATGCACGGTGGGGGCCACACGAGCCACCATCTGGTGCTTCTTGGTGCTGACGTAGACGTGGATTTCTGCGCCGAGCGGCTCGATGATCTCGACGTGAGTCTTGATACCCTTTCCGCCCTTTTCGTTGTAGATGAAATCCTCCGGCCGGATCCCGACGACGATCTCCTTGCCCACGTGGCCCTTCAGGGCCGCCGCGTGCTGCGGGAGCAGCTCGATCTGGGAGTCGCCCTCGTCGGCGATGAGCCGACCGCCCTCTTCGCGCAGCTTCGCGGTGATGAAGTTCATTGCAGGAGAGCCGAGGAATCCAGCCACGAAGCGATTGGCCGGGTTGTTGTACAGGTCGAGCGGTGAGCCGATCTGCTGGATGATGCCGCTCTTCATGACGACGATCTTGTCGGCCATCGTCATGGCCTCGACCTGGTCGTGGGTCACGTAGATCATGGTCGCCTGAAGGCGGGTGTGAAGGGCCGAGATCTCGGCTCTCATCTGCACGCGCAGCTTCGCGTCGAGGTTGGAGAGGGGCTCGTCGAAGAGGAACACCTTCGGCTTGCGGACGATGGCGCGCCCGAGCGCAACGCGCTGCCTCTGTCCGCCCGAGAGGGCCTTCGGCTTGCGGTCGAGGAGCTCCTCGATCTCGAGGATCCCGGCCGCGTCCTTCACGCGTCCCTGAATCTCAGCCTTCGGATACTTGCGTATCTTCAGTCCGAATGCCATGTTGTCGTACACCGTCATGTGCGGGTACAGCGCGTAGTTCTGAAACACCATGGCGATATCACGATCCTTGGGGGGAATGTCGTTGACGAGGTTTCCGTCAATGTACAGCTCCCCTTCCGTGATGTCCTCAAGTCCGGCCACCATGCGCAGCGTGGTCGTCTTTCCGCAACCTGAGGGCCCTACGAGTACAACGAACTCGCGATCGCTGACGGTGATGTTCGCGTTGTCAACTGCACGAACGCCACCTTCGTACACCTTGCCCACGTTTCTCAGTTCAACCGTTGCCATTGCAATCCTCCGAAAACTCTATCCTATCGTACCACGAATCCTAATACATTCCCCGTGTGCTGTCAATGAAATAGTCGATGGGCCGCCCTTCGGAGCTCCGCGGCTACATCAGGGGGCGCTGGAGACGCCAGGCCTTGAGGCGCTCCTGGAGGGGTTGATCGGTCGCGGGCGAGAGGATCTCGTGCTCGAGCCACGGCACGAGCACGTCGCTCTTGATTCCCCGCCAGTCCCCCGGCAGCGGCCTCGGGAAGGCGAGGGCATCGGCGGGGGGAACGCGCGCGATGAGAAAGGGGAAGAACTGGGGGAAATCGCGCTCATTCACCTGGGGAAGGGCGGAGAGTCCATTGGCAATTCCAAATCCCGGGAGGTGCTCGTCGCGGGCAGCCTCCAGAAGCCGGCGCTGGGTAGCCGGGCGATAGAACCATTCCAGGAAGGCGAAGGCGGCCGCTCGATTGCGTGACCAGCGAGGCACGCCGGCGAAAAGGAGATTGTCCAAGACCGGAATCCGTCCGTTCTGGGCCACCCACTGCAGGCGGATACCCTTTCGCTTGTCCGCGGGAAGGTCGTAAAAGCTTGAGAGAGAGGCATAGTAGTAGGCGACCCGGCCCGAAGAGAGCAGCTTGTCCACAGGATCGTACAGGTACTTTTCGCTGAACTCGCGATCGTTTGCGCTTCCTCCGTCCACCCCGGTGATCCAATCGCGAAGGTAGCTTACCGCTTTGGTGAGCTTCTGGTCGTCCCAGGCGAGATCGCCGTGGGAGTCCTCGCGAAAGTCCGCTCCCATCATTTGAGCGGCGATGTAGAGGAAATCGCCGCTCCAGAGTGGGGAGAAGGCGAGGACCCGGAAGGCGTCGCTTGAGTCCTTGTCGAACAGGAGGGCGCGCTGCTTAACCTGGTCGAGGGTCACTGTCGTGTCGCTCGCCGGCGAGGCATCGCTCGCAGCCTTCGAGAGCAGGGCCGGCAGATCGAAGGAGACCGGGAGCAGAATCTGGCGCCCCTCGGAGCGCCCCGCGCGCAGGAGCTCGCGGTAGAAGAGGGAGGGGTTGATCTCTCCCCGATTGAGGATCTGGTCGAGCGAGACGAAGCGTCCGATCTCAGGCGAGCTGTCCGCCTGGCGCCCGATCACGAGGTCCGGAACCTTCGTGGCGTTGGAGAGACTCGCGACCGGATTGGCCTTGTAGACGACCTCGAGCTTGTAGCGGCTTTGGCTTGCGTTGAAGAGCTCCACGTAGGTCGTGAACTCGGGTCGATTCGTCCAGAGGATTCCGACGCTTCCGCTCAACAGCGAGCATCCGGCGGTAGCTGCCAGGAGGGAGACAACGGCAATGCAGCGCAGAAGAACAGCGAGGAAGGCGCGTCTCATCGCTGGCCACTCTACGAGGGGTGTGAAGGGTTGTCAATCCCATGCCATTCAGGCGATAATCCCGGTGGAATTGGGGGAGGGCTTATGCAGCTCAAGGATGCCGATCTCGTGCGCATCATCGAACGTTTGGGCGAACACTACCGGGTCAACATCAACAATCGAGTCATGCGTCCGGTCCTGATGAAGATGGACCTTGCGAACTCGACCTGGGAGTTGATAGATCGACTCGTGGCTCCCCCCGAGCAGCAGCGCGGTCAAGGATGGGATTTCGATGATCTCTATGAGCAGATCCTGGCTATGGCCGCCTTCGTGAACCACGCCCAGCACGGGGTCGCCCCCAGCATTCGGGCTCTCCTGAGCAGCCACCAGGGCTCGCGGGCCCCGAGCTCGACCGACCGCGTCCTGAGGGACATGGCCATCAACAACTTCGGCTCGAATCTCGGGGTGTTGTCGGATATCCTGAACGAGCTGTACCTGAAGACCGTCGAGCTGGACAAGCAGCACAACGGGGAGAAGCAGGCCGTCTACATGCGCAAGCCCGAGCTGAAGACCATCGGGCAGCTCCTCATATAGTCGCGCGGGCGCGCGCCCACCGGTCCGGGATATCCGCCCGCCAGCTATCGGGCGAGGTGGTCCGCCGCCTTGAAGATCTCGCTGTACAAGGGCTCGAGCTCGTCGAGCTCCATGCTGGAGTAGGCGATGCGGAGGTACTTGTCCTCGAGCGAGACGGTCCCGATCCCCTTCTCCATGAGGAGGTAGCGCCGCAGGGCGTCCGCGCTGCCGCCTTCAAACCGAAAGCTCATGAAATAGCCCGAATTGAAGGGAAGGGTGGTGAGGCTGCGCCCGGTGCTCCTCTTTTCGATGATCCGGCGCACAGCCTGATAGCGCTCCTTGAGCGACTCGAAGTAGCGGAGCTTCTCCTGTTCATAGTCGGGGTTCGCAAGGGCCTTGAGCAGCAGCGATTGCGCGGGACGCGAGGAGTTCGAGATCGAGGATCGGATCGCGCCGATCAGCTTCTGGTTGAGCGCCTCGTAGTGGGCTTCGGTGAGGCCCTTCGCGCCGAAGGTGACGAAGCCCAGGCGGAACCCCCAGACGAAGTCTTCCTTCGTGGCGCCGTCGATCTTGACGGCGAGCACGTTCTCGTGGAGCTGCGCGAGGCGGGCAAAGAGGGACTGACGGTAGACCTCCGGCTCATAGAACATCCCGAAGTAGGCGTCGTCGACGATGACCAGGATCTTGAGCCCTCCGGCAGCAAGCTCCTCGACGAGTGAGGCGAGCGCGCTGGCCTCGCTCGCGGTCGGGGAGTAGCCCGTCGGGTTGTTCGGGAAGTTGACGACGAGAGCCACCTTTCCCCGGCGCGCCGTCGAGCGCAGCGTCTCGCGCAGCCCGGCAAGGTTGAGGCCCCACGGGGGTGCGCCCGGACCCGAGGCTCGGGCTCCTTCGGCGAAGAAGGGAAAGCTCGTCACGGGAGCCTCCCGGCGGTCCTCGAAGACAAGGCTGTAGTTCTCCCAAAACATGTCGGGAATCACGACCGAATCGCCCGGATCGATGAAGAGATCGGCCGCCTGGGAGATCCCGTTGGTGAGGCCGGGCACAACGACCGGCTCCGAGATGAGGGCGGCTCCGAGATCGGGGTTTTTGCGGTAGATCTGCGCCTTCCACTCCCTGCGCAGCTCCGGATCGCCGGCGGTCGGTGCGTATGCGACGCTTTGGAAGGGGGTAAGCCCCGGCATTGCGGCGCGCACGGGCGACAGCTCGATGGGCTCGTGGTTAGCGAAGGCCATTCCGACGGTCGCGTTGTAGATCTTCGCGTGTTTCTTCGCTTCGGTGTCCTGGGCCGGGATGCCCATGGGATAGTAGAATCGCTTGCCGAAATCCGACAGCAGATCCGCTACGACTGTCCCGCGGAGGACATCGTTGAGCTCCATCGCCAGCTTGTTCATGCCGAGCAGGATAGCGGGGGTCTGAGATGATGTCAAGGAAACGGAAGTTCATTGACAGCCCGACCCTTTTCTCCTACGATAATTCTATGCAGGCGGACGACATAGGTTTCGAGGTGAAACCGACGCACGAGCAAGCACCGTCCGGCGAGCCTGCACAGGGGCTTCTGCAGCGCCTTCTCTCCTTCCTGGGTGCGGGAGAGGACCCCGTCCGGGCCCGCCGGCGCCTGCTCCGCGACATCGCGAAACAGCTGAAGACGACGCGCTACAAGTTCTACTCGACGAAGACCGGAGAGGCGCTTCCCGCTCTGGCCCACTTCTTCCACGAAATCTACCTGGTTCTCGGTCCCGCTCAGATCATCATCGATCGAGCCGAGAGCTCCACGCTCCTCAAGACCATCATCATCGAGAGCTCGCTCGACGATCAGCAGCTCGCGCTCAGGCGCTACCTCGGCGAAGAGGCGGTGGGTAAAAGGGCCGAGACCATCGGCGCCAAGGAGCTCGCCGCCGACGTGAGGGAGAAGCTTCTCGCCTTTGCCGCGATCTTCGACGCCGAAAGGGTGAGCAGGATCGAGACAGTGTACCGGAGCCTCTTGGTGTTTCTCGAGCTTCTCCGCTTCGACTACCACTTCTTTCTCAAGAAGTTCGATCTTCGCCTGCCGGAGAACGACCCCAAGTACCTCCCGCACTTCGAGCCGACCAATTGCGAATACCTCCTTGAGGAGCTCAAGGACTTCTTGACGGTCATGTACCTCATCGACGGCAGCGAGGATTGGGACGCCCTGTTTGCGGTCCTGAAGGAATACCGCCAGGTCGAGATTGTCGCGCGAGCGGGTTGGCAGAAGCTCATGAAGCTGATCGCCGAGGTGCGCAAGTCGCGAGTCCTCGAGCTCGTCGTGAGGTACGCCGATCACGATCCCTACTACAAGGTCACCAAGGTCGATCTTTCCGGCGCGATCGTCGACTCCTACCTCGAGAAGATCAAGTCCACGGCGGAAGCCGCAGTCCAGAAGACGTCGCGGAAGAATCGAGAGCAGAAGATCGAGGTCCTGACGAAATCGGTGTTCGGCGTCTCTCCGGGAGAGCGGACGAAGCACTACACCGAGAAGGGGAATGCTCTTTTTGCCTCTCGGATGATCGGCGGCTACCTCTACGTATCCCAGCTGAATCTCCTCAAGGCCTTCCTTCTGGACTGCTTTAAGAAGGACATCCGGGAGCTCGCGGATCTTCTCCTTATCCGGGGGAAGTGGTCGACCCCCCTCATGTCGCAGCAGCTCTCAGAATCCTTTCACATTCTGCTCCAAAGCTCCGACGAGCTTCTCTCCTTCGACGAATCCCTAAGCGAGACCGGGGACGCCGGACTCCGCATCTACAACCTTCTGCGCAAAGCCGAACGCAGCAAGGACGCGGTCAAGCTCCTGCGCGAAACGATAAAAGAGATCAATGCCGCCGCTTTTGCGATTATCCAAACCGCCGCCCAGAACCTGGTCGTATTGGGCAAGAACTTCAAGATCGCGCTGGAGGACTACGGCAGGAGCGCCCCGGAGCTTGTTCTCAACTGGAAGGAGATCGAGGCGGCTTCGGGCGGCAGGATCAAGGCCCTGTTCGTTGAGGTGTACAAGAAGATCTACTACTTCGTTCAGCTCATGCAGGTGCTTCTGAAAGACGAGTCATGAGGGAGCCCGCTCGCCGAGCGCCGACACGGGCAGCTGATCCGCCGCCGCAGCGGCGCCTTCCCCGGTTTCGTTTCCAAAACTCGTCGGTGAAAGCGCCGCTTCAGCGGGTGGCCTCTCTGGGATCGGCGAACCGCTAGAGGTTCAGCTTCACCCCGAGACCGTAGACCGAAACAAATCCGGTGTAGGAGTAGTCAAGGATGAGCGCGGCGCTGTCCGAGAAGTGCCACGCGACGCCGGCTGCGGAGGCAAAACCGAAGAAGGGCCCGGCCGAACCCGCCCAGGTGTAGTAGTTCCCGGTGGTCCCATAGAAACCGACGCCGACCCCGCCGTACCATTCGAACTTGGCCGCTCCGCCAAAGTCGGTGCCCCAATGGAGGGTGACCATAGGCGCCGCGCCCCAGTCGATCCAATTTGCCCCGGCGAAGCTGCCGAACCCGACCAGCGCTCGGCCCATGACGCCCCACTCGAGCGGAATGCCGGAGAGGTTGAAGTTGCCGAGGATAACCTCCGGTCCCCCGGTGACGTCGAAGCCGACGTAGTACAGACCGCCGGCGACATAGAGATTGAGCTGCCCAGTCTTGTTGAACGAAGCCATCCACGGGTAGACACTGCTCTTCTGCTCATAGGCGGAGGCGCCGACGGCGGAAAAGAGCGCGAAAACGAGAGCCACCAAGAAAACAATGCTTCTTTTCAATCTCTTCCTCCTTCATATCGAAAGCTCAAGCTTTTTTTCGGCAAGATCAATGGAGGGGCATCCTACCATGTCCGATTCGCACGGTCAACTTTGGCCCCTTTGCCACAGGGTCAGGCGCCCCGCCCGCGACCGATGAGGTTGAGGAACTCGATTCGGGTTGCCGACTGGTTGTGGAAGCTGCCGAGGACCGAAGAGGTGGTCATGACCGAGTTCTGCTTCTCGACCCCGCGCATCATCATGCACAGATGCCTGCACTCCATGACGACGCCGACCCCTTCCGCGTTCACCGAATCCATGACGGCGCGCGCGATCTGCGCAGTTAGGCGCTCTTGAATCTGAAGCCGCCGCGCGAAGCTGTCGACGAGGCGAGCGAGCTTGCTCACCCCGAGGACGCGCTCGCGCGCGATGTAGCCGATGTGGCAGCGGCCGAAAAAGGGGAGCATGTGATGCTCGCAAAGGCTGTAGACCTCGATGTCGCGGGCGATGATCATGTTGTTCGCTTCCGAGGCGAAAACGGCGCCTCCGATGACCTCATCGGCGGTGGTGCGGTAGCCGCTCGTGAGGTGGGCGTAGGCTCGCGCCACCCGCAGCGGCGTGCGCACCAGACCCTCGCGGTCCGGGTCCTCTCCGATCTCCACCAGAAGCTCACGAATCAACTCTGCGACTCTCTGTTCATTCATGATGTGCTCTCCTTATGAGCTCTCTTGTCAGGCTGCCGTTCACAACAAGCTCGCTCGGGTCGAAGGTCGCGAGCTTGGCGAGGGGCTTGTCGAAGCCGGGAACGACCAGATCGGGGGCGATCTCGAGAAGCGCTGCCGCCAGGAAGGGGCGGGTCAGCAGGTCCGGGTCGGGGACGACGAGTCCCGGCTCGCGAATCACGCGATCGCCGTAGAGGACGAGGTCCAGGTCGATCGTTCGCGGCGCATAGCGGTCCTCGCTCCGCCTGCGTCCGAGGGCGTCCTCGACCGAGCCCAGGAGGGCCTTCAGTTCCCGCGGCTCGAGGCTCGTCTCGACGCAGAAAACCCCGTTGGCATAGGGCCCCTGATCGGGTCGTCCGATCGGCGCGGTCGTGAAGAAGCGGGAGACCGCGCATACCGTCACCCGTTCCTTCAGGCGCTCGAGGGCGCCGACCACGTGCAGCTCCGGCTCGATGTTCGATCCGACCCCGATGTAGACCTTCGTCATCGTCTCACCTTCGGAAACGGCTGCTATCCCGCGCGGCGCCCCCTCAGCAGCTCGACCCCCACGCTTCGAGCGAAGCGCAGCGCGCCTGGTTTCTCCACCTTGACCCAGGCGGCCTGGACCATCGGCGCCCGCAGGCAGACCTCCGCGATCCTCGCCGCAAGTCTCTCCACGAGAAAGGACGAGGAGGATTCGACCATGGCGACGACCTCGTTCTTGATCGTCTTGTAGTTGACCGTGTCCTCGATCGAGTCGCTTTGAGCAGAGCGCGAGAGGTCGGCGTAGAGGGCTATGTTGATGACGACATCCTGCTTGTGGGTTCGCTCTTCCGTGTTGATCCCAACGATGCAGCGCAGCAGGAGATCGCTGATCACGAGGCGATCGAGTTGCGCGAGCCTTCCGAGCGAATCGGCATCGAGCGGGGCAATCGAGGGCTCCTCCGATTCCTCCCTTGCCGTTTCAGGTTCCATAGAAGCTTCCCTTCATGTGCCTGCCTCCGTCTACGTAGATGATCTGCCCGGTCACGAACTCGTTGGTGACAAGGAACCGGACCGCGGCGCAGATTTGGTCGAGGGTGCCGATCGAGCCCATCGGGTTGGAGCCTTTCAGGTCCTCGAGATAGCTGTCGTCCCGCCCCGGAGGGGGAAGGATCAACCCCGGAGCGACCCCGTTCACGCGAACCGCCGGCGCGAGCTCCGAGGCGGTTATCCGGGTGAGGGAGAAGAGCATCCGCTTGCTCAGGTGGTATGCGAGGTGATGGCGATCGTTGTCCACGATGCGGGCATCGAGGAGATTGACGACGCAGGCCGCCGGGCCTCCTGCCGCTCCACGCTCCCCAACGTGCGCGGCGAGGCGCCGGATGAGCTCGAGAGGGGCGAGGGCGTTGATGTCGATGTTCCGATGGATCTCCTCGGAGGTCACCGAGGCAAGGGTGCTCTCCTCGAAAATGGAGGCGGAGTTGACGATGAGGTCGATCCGTCCGAAGGCGCCGATCGCCTTCTCGAAAAGGGCGGCGGCCCCTGCGGCTCCCCCGAGATCCGCGCCAACCGCCGAGGCGTGCACCCCGAGGGAGCGCGCCTCGGCGGCGACCCCTTCGGCCTCCGCCGACGAGCGATTGTAGTGGATAATGAGATCGGTTCCCTCTTTCGCAAGGTCGAGCGCGACCGCCCTCCCGATCCGCTTTGCCCCTCCCGTTACAAGGGCCACCCTTCCGGCCAGAGAAGCCATGGAACTACTCTACTATACCTGGGGCCGAAGATCAAATCGCGTACCTGATCCGTCGATTCTCCTCGGTGAGCAGCCCCTCCGAAAAGAGGCGGTCGATCGTCTGTCGCAGCTCCTCGGGCTCGATCTTTCCCTTGAAGGCCGACTCGAGGTGCTTGGTCAAAGAGCTGCGGCTGCGCGGTCGCTTGTTCGGAGCGATCTTCTGAAGGTTCAGGATGAGGGTCTCCTCGAGATCCCCGCTCTCGCCGAAGCGTGTCGGCCCTCCTTCCCGAAGGGGCGAGGCAGGGGCGCTCGAGGGGGGCTGGCGCGGAGCCCCCGCGCGCTGACCGGCATTCTGACGCCCACCGACGCCGGCTCGCGGAGCGGCCTTCTGGGCCGCGCCTGTCCGCCTGCGAGCGGTCGCAGAGAGATCGGAAAGGCTCTTGATCCGCCGGCAGCGGATGCCCTTGCCCCGGGCGAATTCGAGGAGATGATCGTAGCCTGCATCCTTCGAGAGGATCACGTACTCGCTGTCGCGCTCAGGTCGGGCCGAAAGGTGGCCGAGCTCGAAGGCGATGTGAAAGTCGAGGTTGTTCTTCCCTTCTCCGGCGATCTTGTGCCAGCTGAAGGCCTCACCGAAGCGCTGGGCCGCGGAGGCAAGCTCGAAGGGGACGCGGTTCTGAGACTTGCCGACGTAGAGACGAACCTCGGTGGACGCGGGATCGATCTCCTGAAGGGGAATCTGTTGGACGTTCTCGAAATCGATGAGAAGGATTGTCTTCATGCCCTCTCCTTATCGGGAGCAGGATGTTGCGCGAGGTACGCCATTGAGTATAGCCTGAGGCCGAAGCGAATGGATAGCCGCCGCGCGGAACGATGTCCCGGGCGGCGACGTCTAACAGGGTGCTGACGAACTCAAAGGCAGCTGCCGAGACGGCGTTTTTTTCGAACACATTTGGGGCAAGAGGCTCAACCGAAAACGCCGTTCTGGCGGCGGGTCAATCACCCTGGCAGCACGCTGCTGGGGGCGATTGACCGGCAGAGGGAGGAGCGAGGGTGCAGAGGGAGCAGGATGCGGGGGTGAGGGAGGCAGGAGCGCCGGGCGCCGTGGCACATCCTGAAGGGCGTTCCTTCCCGCCTCTTCGATGGTCGGCGCGCTCGTTCCCGCGAGCCGCGATCCTCCTCGCGGCCGCCGCGCTCCTCGCCTCCTGTGCATTCATTCCAGTTCTCGGGCCCAATCAGGCCTACCTCACCATCACGAATCCGAACAAACCGACGCAAGGAACCTTCACCTACACGACCATCATCCTTGACGGGGTCCTGCTTCCCTACACC
>DAHVAK010000198.1 GCA_027314665.1 Spirochaetales bacterium | reverse complement strand
AGAAGATGTAGACCTCGAGGCCCGGATACTTCGTCTGATAGCTTAGGATGATCTTCTTCCATGCCTCGACGTTTCCGTTGTGGAACAGCTCGTTGGTGACCGGTACGGAATAGAAGGGCGTCATCCGCTTCGGTCCGGCCTCCGCTGCAGGCGCGGCCGGGGCGGCTTGGGCCGCGGTCGGCGCAGCGGCGACGGCCTGCGGTACGGGCGCCTGCGCCGCGCTCGGCGCTCCGGCGCCGACTGCAACGCGCCCGCGGCGTCCCGCCGGGCGCCCCGCTCCCGCCCTGAGTGCTGCCCTTCCCGGGCGGGCGCCGACCGCGGCGCGGGCGGCTGCCGGGGCCTTCGGCTTGGGCTCCTTATAGGCGAACCTACCTGACTTGAGCGACGAGGGGGCGGCGCCCTTCTTGCCCCGCAGGTAGTCGAGGATCTTTTCGATGGCGAGTTGGAAGACCTTGGGATCCTTCGCAGCCGCGGTCTTGCCGAAGGCGCCGGCGTAGACGGTGATGACCTCGTTTTTCTTCAGCGCGTTCACCGTCGCCCAATGACGCGAGTTCTTCGGGTTGACCACCAGAAGGCCTAGCTCGGGATGGAAGTAGGTGCAGACCAAGTCGACCGCATTCCATCTTTTGGTCTCTTCGGCAAGAGAGGAGACATCGGATATCGTGTCCTCGATGTTGTACGATCGGAAGGAGTACCCGTATTTGTCGACGAGCAGTGCATAGACGATCGGGCCGAGCTGACTCTGATCCACGGCTTTTTCGGACTGAAGATCGTTGAGAAGGTCGGCGAGATTTGAGCCGCGCTCGAAATCCGACAGCAGTGAAGAGACGACCTTGAAGTGCGCGAGAGAGCGATTGAACCCCTCCCGCGAAGAGAATCGTTCGAACTCATAGCTTGGATCACTCATATCAGGACCTCTTTTAGTGAACGTACATTCTGCCGGCGCCTGCCACCGTCCCTCGAATAGCCAGCATTATAGACACAACGCCGTCATTGTGGAAGCGCAACATAAAAAGTACCCCCCTTGTTGAAGGGGGGTACCTGTTGAGTTTGTATCCTGTCACCTGTTTAGAGCGACTTCAGTCCGTCGTCCGATCTCCTCGGTCTGCCGCGGCGACTCTGCTGAGCCGACTTTCCGCGTCCGGTCTGCGCCCTGCGACCTCGGGTCGCGCGTGCCCTCGGCTGTTCCGAGACGACCGTCTGCGACGGTACCGCGGTGGCGGCGGATTCGCCGAGCATGTCGAGATATCCCGGTGCGCCGCCCGCGGGCTGCGCGGCGCCTGGCGCGCCCTCTACTGTCTCTTCGACGTTGATTGCGAAAGTCTGCGCAAGATCCTCGCGGACCGTCGACCGCCTTCTCGAGAACGAGGCGAAGGCCGCATCTTGGAAGCCCTTCGAGACTCCATGCAGGAACTCATTGAGCACGTTCGCCATGCCGTCAAGGGTTGCCTTCTTGCGCTTGATGGAGGTGATGTCCACGTCGAGGAGCAGTCCCGGCTGGACGTGATAGGGGTTGATCATGTAGTCGAAGCGATTGAACTCCGACTCGAGGAAGCTCAGGCGCTCCTCCATGACTCGCCGCTGGATCGGATATCGATAGGAGTACATGTGCTGGAGCTTCTCGCGCATGAGGATGATGCGCCGCTTCACCTTGTCCTTTTCGTAGAGGTAGGTGCGGTTGAGCTGCTCGACCTCAGTCTCCGCGGGCTTCACGAAGGAGATCTCGTCCCAGCTCTTGTCGATGTCCTCATAGAGCGGATCACCGGTCTTGGCCTTGATTCTCCGGCGAATCTTGTTCCGGTAGCGGGAGGAAAGATCCTTGAAATCCTTGACGCCGCGCATGAACTTGCTGTCCTCGTAGACCATGTCCAGGACGTCCCACAGATGCTGAACCTCAACCTCGAAGGACTTGAGCATCACGTCGTAGGATTTCTGCTCTTCGAGCATCTGCCCCTGGTCGTAGTACTTGAGGCGGATCTTGTAGCGCTCGTCGGGCAGGCGCTTGTCGTCGGTATCCTCATACTCGCGCAGGATGAGCTCGCGGGCGTTCTTCAGGTTCTCGATGTACTGGTAGCCCATCTTGGAGGTGTCGAGAATGGAGGTGATCGAGTTGATGGCGGTGTTGAAGCCGCGGTTGCGGATGTTCTCGATATCGATGATCTTCTTCAGGTTCTCGCGAACGTTCAACTGGTCAAAGGTCGCCGGGTCGATCTCCGCCCGCAGCCCTTCGATCTTCTCCATGAGGCTCTTTGCGAAGTAGCGGTAGCGAGTCGACTTGGGATTCTCCTTGTCGTCGTCGGTGTGGTTCTGTACCCGCCGCATCTTTTCGAAGATGATCTCGCTGTCGGCGAGCTCCTCTTTTCCCTCATCGACCCGCTGATCCTTCATCAGCTCGATCTCTTTGTCGATGACGTCCATGATGAGCTTGGACATCATGTCCTTGATGAGGTACTCGACGGTCGCCTGATACTGGAAGATCGGGCTGATGAGCTCCGAGTCCAGGATGTTGACCGAGAGCTTCACGTCGCTCACGGTCTTCGGCTTGTAGAGGTTGTCCTTGAAGGAGCACTTCACGACGGAGTAGGCGTTCTCACCGCGGATGAACGAGCCCACGTCGGTCTTCTGCCGCAGGAGGGAGTTCGTGAGGTTCTCCAAATCGTTCACGCCGCGCTGAATGTGACCCTGCAGGTGTCCATACATGTTGACGATCGATTTCTCAATTTCACCGGTGTTGAATCGATCGGCACCGCCAACCTCGTCGAGGAGCGCAGCAATCTCCTTCGGGGTGTAGCGGGTGAGCACCTTCATTTCCTCACGGTCGATGAAGTTGCGGACCTTCTTCACCATCTCATCTTCAGTGGTAACAATGTACCGGTTGAACATGTTCTGGTAATTCTGGTTGAAGTAGTTGTAAACCTTCTCCTTCAGGCCTCCCATTACGTCCAATCTCTCGAGAACTTCCTTCGGAAGCTTGGTTGTAACGTGATTCATCACCTTGTCGACTTCCTCTTCGAGGAGTCTATCAACTTCAGCCTGTTGGTCTCGGGGATCTTGCGCGAGGGAGTTACGAGAACCCACTGCGCTACGCTTTTCCGGGTGGAAAACCATGGGGCTCTTCGGTAAATCGATACTGGCCATCGCACTCTCCTTACATATGCGTTCTACGATAGCTTATCAAGAAGCTCGGTCGAGTGTAAAGCATCTTTTTTTTTTTTTGCCCTTTGGTGCTTTTGGCGACCTATCGGGCATGCTATTATTTGAGGCATGAGCAAACCAGTCAAATTGGGAAGGCGGATGGCGGTTGCCTGCCTGCTCTCCCTGGTCGTGTCCGGGATAGCGTACGCCGACAACCGCACCGAGAACATCGATCTCTTCCTAGTTATAGACAAAAGTCTCTCGATGCAAAGCAAGATTGGAGCGGTCAAGGCCTATATCGACCACTCGATCATCCAGAACATGCTGATCCCCGGCGATTACGTCTGCATCGTCGACTTCTACGGCGAGGCCCATGTCATCTACTCGGCGGTAGTAGGCAAGGACAAGGAGCCCGTGGCAGCTGCGGTCGACTCCATTCGGGCGGACGGCCATTGGACGGACATCGGAAACGCCCTCGACAAGCTCCGGGAGGTTATCGATTCGGGGAGCTATCCCGACCATCGCAAGTACTTCATGCTGATCACCGACGGGATGCAAGAGGCTCCGCCAACCAGCAAGTACTACTCGCCGAACGGAAGCTTCAACCACGCGTTCCTCGCTAACACCAAGACCATCCAGGAGAAGGGGTGGAAGATCGAGATCCTCGGGATCGGCGCCAACACCGCCGCGGCGGACCTCGCAAAGAGCGTCTCGGGAGGCTTCGCCCAAGTCTCGAACAATCCGACCCCCCAGGAGATCGCCCAGAAGGCCGGCGAGCTGCTGGGAGTCGTCGATGCCTCGGGAGTGCAGATTGCCCCCGTGGGCGCTGACGGGACGAGCACCCTTTCCCTGCATCTCCAGAGCACCGGCTACTCCGCTGCGAGAAACATCACGATCGGCAGCGTGAGCCTGGCGCTCGACGGGAAGCTTGCCGTTCAGATCGCGGGGAACCAGGCGGTGAGCGTTCCGCCCAATTCGGGGACGGATGTCAAGATTCCCGTGACGATTCGCGGGCTTTCCTCCGGGAGTCACGCGGGAACGCTTACCTTCACCTTCGTCGGCGGCGACACCTTCAGCCCGGCGGTCGTCAGCACGAACGTCACAGTGAGTCCGACGGGCTTACAGATCGGCCACCTCTTCTCGCGCAACCTCTGGTACCTCGGCGGCGCGGCCGCGCTGGTGATCATCCTGGTGCTCCTGGCGATCGTGCTCGTGCGGCGCAGCAGCCGGGAAAGCAAAATCACGTTTAAGCTGACCATCGAGGGCGACCTGAAGCAATCCACCCGCTTCACGCTCAAGGCGGGCAACGAGGTGCTGATCCAGGACACCCCCATGGGATTCCGGGCAATCGAAAAGCAGATAGCGGACCCGGTTGCGCGGGTCGTCTTCCGGGCAGAGGGCCTTCGCTTTGAGGTGATCAAGGCGGCGCGCCTCACTGTTCCAACGATGCCGACGAACATCATGGGCGAGAGCCTGAAGGCCAGGACGAACTCGGGAAAAACCATTATCTTTCATTTTGAGCCTGCGTAGCGTCGAGTCCGTGATTCGGCCGTCCGGCGCGCTGCGCGGGTCTCCGATGAAAAGCTTGAGGAGCAAGGGAATCGAAGCCGGTGGTTACTGACATAGCATTGGCGGTCGGCTTCGTAGAGAGCCACTCCAAGTTCATCATTACCGCCCACGAGAGCCCGGACGGAGATGCCATAGGTTGCGAGATCGCCTGCTGTCGACTGCTGCGGACCCTCGGAAAGGACGCGGGCATCTTCAACTCCGATCCGACCCCCGCGAAGTTCGAATATCTGGATCCTGAATCGGAGATCATGGTCGTCGGGGATGCGACCGCGCTTCCCGCCGACATATCGGAGCGCGTCCTGCTGGTGCTCGACACCAACGATCTCTACAACACCGGGACGGTCGCATCGCGCATCCTCCCTCTCGTCTCGGAATCCTTCGTGATCGACCATCACGAAAGCGGACAGTCTCCGAACCAGGCGGAGGGAGTCATCGATTCGGACGCCTCCTCCACCTGCGAGCTCATCTATCGCCTTTTCGAAGGGCTGAAGGTTGCGGTCGATCCCAGATCAGCCATCGCCCTCTACAGCGGGATAGTCTACGACACCGGATCGTTCGCTTTTCCCAAGACGACCGCTCGGACCTTCGAGATCGCGCGGGTCTTGGCTGGAAGCGGAGCGAATCCGAACGAGATATACGGAAAGATCTTCGAGAGCAACTCGATCCCCTCGCTGCTGCTTCAATCGAAGGTGTTCGCCACGCTGCGCCTTCACTTCCACGACAGGGTCGCCGTGCAACACATGACCAAGGAGATGATCGCCGAATGCGGCGCTTCCTACGAAGAGGCGGAGACCGTCATCAACCTCCCCCTGCGCAGCACGGGGATCCGAGTCTCGGTCTTTCTCAAGGAAAATCCCCAGGGAGTCCTGCGCTGCTCTCTGCGCTCCAAGGGCAAGATCGACGTGTCGGAGATCGCACAGTCCTTCGGCGGTGGCGGACACAAGACCGCCGCGGGCTTCAAGAGCCAATATCCTCTTGAACAAACGGAGACGAAAGTGTTAGAAATGCTGAAGGTTTACTTCGACTAAGGGCGGGGCATGCGGTTCAGTCGTTCGTTGGTGGTTCTCGCAGTGGTTACGGTGATCGGGTTTGCAGGCTGCGGCATCCACTCCAACGGCTCTGCTCCCGAGGGGGCGCGGCTCGTGCCTCCCGAGCCCGGCGCGGGGGCCCTCTCCGGCCAAGGCTCCATCGATACCGAAGACCTCACCCAGCAGCTACTTTCCCCCAAGGTGCCGATCCCGAAGGAGTTCAACCTCGTTCAGGTGCAGAACCTGAATCTGAACCAGGACCAGACCGAAGAGCAGGTGATGGTTCTCAAGAGCCGCGATAATCCGGATGCGCCGATCAGCATCGGCGTCGTCGATCTGGATCCCGCGCGCAACCAGTACGTGCTGTCCTGGACCCACCCCACTCTTGCCACGAACGCGCGGACCTTTTCCGTCACCGCCGAAGACATCATCGGCGATCACCAGCTTTCGATCGTGTGCGTCGGCACCAACGACAAGGGCGATCAGACGATGGACGTCTTTCGCAAGTCGCGCGAGCCTGTAGGAGAGAACCTGCGCTACACCGAGATATTCCACAGCGAGATTCGGGGAACGATCCAGATCCAGCGGCACGATCGGTCGCAGGCCTACAAGCTCGGCCAGCAGACCGGCAGCAGCTTCCCGATCGTGACTACGACCCAAGATCCCTCCTCCAAGCGGATCGGCGATCTGCTGCAGACCACCTACAGCTGGGATCCCGCACGCAAGGGGTACTTCGAGACGATGGTGGAGAAGCTCCCTGGCAAGCAGATCGAGGATCAACGATTGAGCGATCTGTTCGCTTCGAATGCCGACGCCTTCGATACCTTCCTCTCCGGCCCGTGGTACCGGGTCTCGGCAAGCACGGGGGGCGGCGAGAGCCAAGGCTCGCTCGCGAGCGCTCCCGGAGGCACCGAGGGCTCGCGCCAGGGATTCACGATTCTTTTCTTTGACCCCGCCTCCCGCGAGGTGAGCTTCTATGCCGGGGACGTCATGGAGATCTACGACTGGGAGAACTCCTACCGGACCCTCTACAACAGCCTCGTCATCTCGGCGTACAACCAGCTCGTGCAGTACATCAAGGCGCAGATTTCGATTGCGGTCGCCTCGCTCGACGAGATCGTCCTTTACTCCCCCGACGAATGGGCGGGAACCTACATGCGGCTCACCGGAAGCATGCAGGATTCTCTCGTCCATCACGACCAGCCCCCCTACCATCCTCCGGCGCTGTCCGGGGAGTACGTGAGCGACAGCGGCGCACGACTGACCTTCGAAAAGGATCGCTTCAGTCTCGACAATGGCAAGGGCGCTCAGAGCGGAGGCTACGAGATCTTCCGCTTTGGGCAGCCGGTCATCGAGCTGCGCTTCATCAACAGCTCCGGAATCGTCACGGACACCCGGACCTACGGGCTCGATCTTCAGGAGGACAAGAGCCCGACCCGCATCGTGAGGACCTTGAAGCTTACCCCAGGAATGCTCGGCATCCAGGGCTTTGCGCCGAACGGCGCGAGCGCGATCCGCTACGTTCAGACCGAAGAGCTGAAGCAGCCGCAGTAGCCAGGCCGCTATTCGTGGCTGACGAAGCCGTCGAACCCCTTCTGACGCAGCCGCGCCATGAGCTCCGCGCTCCCTCCCTGCGGGACATCGACCACAACGACCCGGTAGTACCGCTTGCCCCCAACCTCCGTCGCGCGAATCTCTCCCCGGAAGCCGGACCCCGTGAGGTCGCGGAGGCGATAGGCGGCGTTGTCCCGATCGAGGTAGGAGCCGACCTGAATCACGAGCGAGCCCGCCTGCGACCCGCTTGGGGTCGGAGAGCCTGCCACGGGCTGCGGCGTCGGACCGGGCGGCGCCTCGCTCGCTGACTGGGCGGGCGTCGAGTTCGGCTCGAGGCTGCCGAAGTACTGAGAGGGAGTCGGGTAGGAGGCGGCGCGGTGGTCCGCAAGCGCCGCTTCGGGGCTAGCGGGATAGCGGACCGAAAGGAGATCCGCGCAGGTCTGCGCAAGCTCCGTCATGCCCGCGCTCGAGGCGATCCGCCAGAGGCGAAGGAGATCCCCCGGAGTCAGCCGCACGAGATCGGAGCCGCTCAGGAGCGCGCGGATCTGGTCGCCAGCCTTCTCCCGCTGATCGCCTGCGGCGGCGATCTGGGCGAGCAGGATGTGACTCTCGACGTGAAGGGAAGGATCATCCGAAAGCTGGAGCACTGCCCGGCACTGCCCGCTCGCCTTTGCCGTCAGTCCCAGCTCGAGCAGGAGGCTCGCCGAGGAGAGCAGGCTGCGGTAGTCCCGGATTCCTGGAACGAGCGAAGCTTCTTCGTAGTAGACCTGGGCCTTGTCAAGCCGCCCGAGCAGCTCGTCGGTCTGGGCAAGACGGAGGAGAATCCCGTGGCGCACCGACGGATCGGCTGCCGCGGGAAGCCACTTCGTAAGGAGGGCCACCTCCTCCTCGGGGCTCGCAACGAGGTCCGCCGTGCGCAGGAGCACGCTTCCCCAGTCGGAGGCCCCCTCGTTGGCGGAGAGCCAGCGCTCGTAGGCCGCTACGGCCTCGGCGCTCTTGCCCTCTCGATCAAGGGAGCGCGCATCGGAGAGCTCGTCGGCCGTTGCGCGGGGAACCCCCAGCAGCGCGGCTGCCGCGATCGCGAAGAGGATAGCACCCCACGCGCTGCGGAGCTTCGGTCGGTGCAAGAAGGCTGGTTGGGGTACGGTCGCCACGGTCTGCTCATGCTCCCTGTTCCTATTCTCGCTCACATCGGGGCGCCGGTTGAGCCTTTTCGCTCGCTGCGGGCGATCTCGAAAGAAGGGCCGTCGCCTGCGCGGGAGTTCCCGGAGTCGGAGCCGAGCCTGCAAACCAGGCGGCAAGGGCCGCCACAGCGGCCGCGAGACGGCGTTTCGTCGCCCTGCTACATGCGTTTTCGGTAGTTCTTCACGAACTTGTAGAGGTTGATGCCTCCCATGACCAAGAGCCCGATCCCCGAGATGGTGAGGAGGGTTCCGGCGAGGCCGCCGAGAAAGTGAAAACCGCCCAAGGCAACCGCTGCTCCGGCAACGACGGTTATGATGCCCGCCGTTCGGTCGTCGCGCGAGCTCCCGATTGCGAGCCCGCTGAGAGCGACGGGTATCCCCACAACGAGGCTGGCTATGGGGTGGAAGTGCAGCGCGGCATTCGCGATCAGAATCGCGAGCCCTCCCCCCAACCCTCCGATCGCGTACCCACCCTGTTTTACTACGGCTTTTCTAGGTACTAGATCACTCATTGTTCCTCTCCTTCGATGACCTTGCGGATGTACCAGCGGATTAGATTCCAATCGTTGTTCTTGGGAAGCAGGATCCATTCTCCCTTGTTGGCGTTGGCGGCAAGCTTCTCCTTGCTGCCTTGTAAATAATAGACATTGGAATAGCTTTGGTAAAGGACATTTGTCATGTCCAGGACGTTCCGCTCCTCGAGGGGAATCTCTTCGTACTGGGTGTAGTAGTCGAGCAGCTCGAGGGGCGTGAAATCGGTGCTGACATAGTGCATGAGGACGCGGATGAGATCGTAGACCTTCCTGACATTCCCCAGGTCGAGGCTCGCGACCTTCTGGCGAATCGCGCCGAGGATCTGCTGCTGGCGAAGCGCGCGCGCGAAATCCGAGGTCGTATGCCGCGAGCGGGCGACCCGCAGGGTCTCGATCCCGTCGAGGTGGTGCCACCCCTTGCTGTAGTAGAGGGTCGACCAGACTCCATCGTTGCGCACGCGGTAGGTCGGATCAATGAGCGCGGTCGGCAGATAGACGTCGATCCCGCCCAGGATATTGACCACGTCGGCGAAGGCATACATGTCGATGATGATGTATTTCGTGATGGCCAAGCCCGTGATGGAGGACATCTCCCGCATGAGCTCGCCGGCGCCGAAGGTCTCGTAGATCGAGTTGATCTTGCGCCCTTTGTAGTAGAGGTCGCGCGGGATGCTGATGAGGACGATTCTCCCCGACTTTGCATCCGCATGCGCCACCATCATCGTGTCGGTGTCTCCTTGATGCTGTCCGCAGATGAGAAAGTTGAGGCTGTTCCTATTCGCCGGAAGGACGCTGATCGGCGGGATCGTCTTCGGCGCGATCAGTTTTTTTTTTCTGCGCCCTTCTGGTCGAGGCTCACCGACTCCAGGGTGCTGATGAGCACGTTCTGACTGTCGAGAAGGTCGATCTGGCCGACCCGCTTCTCCACCCCGAACGAGCCGATACGATGCCCTTGCGAATCCTCGATGTCGTAGTAGTAGTAGTCGCCGTCCTGGCGGGGGGTGGCGATGAACTTCAGGCGGTGGCTCGCGAGGAGCGATAGGAACGCGGGATCCTTTCCGAGGGCCTCGACCTCCGCCCGCGAGGCGTCCACCCGCCTCTGGAGCGGAGTTCGTAGGTCGATGGAAGCGAGATCCCGGGCGAAGCCGGCTACGAACTCCGTCGCGCGGGCGTACCGTTTCTGCCCCTCGAGGACTGCGAGGGTTCGCTCGTTCAGCCGGACGGTCAAGAGCGGAGAGGTTCCCCGAAGGACCGAGAAGGCGTAGTTGGCCGGTCCCTCGCTTATCGGAGAGAGGGTGAGATTTTGCTCGGAGAGAACGCGCTCGAGGGCGGCGTTCGTGTAGACCGAGCGCAGGACTGCGAGCGCCTGCCGCAGCTTGCGGAAGTGCGCGTCGAGGATGGGCACGCGCTGGTGCGCAAAATCGGCGAACCGCGAGTCCAGCTGCAGGAGGCGAAGCTCCTGTCCCAGGAAGTCGATGACCTTGATGCTCTGCGACACCGGGTCGATCGAGATGAAGAAATAGGGCTGTCCCGAACGCTCCAGGATGAGCTGATCCCCCGAGGTTCGATCCTCAGTGAATCCTCCGTTCGAGACGACCTGCGCCAGAATCGGCGATGCGACCACGGAGCGAAACTTGGTCTCGGAGATGAGCCGGTCGCGCGAGCGCATGAGAACCTCGAGCCCGGCGAGGAAGGGGGTGTCCGCACGCGCCGCGGCGCTCGAGTCCGAGCCCGACGGCTCGGGGGCAAGAATCGGGAAGGGCTGCTCGGGAAGCTTCAGGGCGTCGCGGATCGAGTTCGAGTCCTGCGCGAGGAGAAGCAGATTCTGCTTGAGGAAATCGATCTGATCGTTGTTGTCGCGGATCTGCTGGAGAAGCATCTCGTCGCGCTTTTCGATCCGCGAAGAGAGCCCGGTGATCTGGAGCGCGAAGATCAGCATGATCGCGACGAGGAGAAGCATGAGGCCGCCGGCCGCCGCAACGATGAATGCGGGAGCCTTGAGGTTCGGGGGAAGATTCCACGGAAGCTTCAATTCAGGCTCACCTCTAGTGCCGGAAACTCCGCTGTCCGGTAAAGACCATCGCAACGTTCGATTCGTTGCATGCCTCGATGCACTCGTAGTCGCGCACCGAGCCGCCCGGCTGCACGACTGCGGTGATTCCCTCTCGGATTCCTGCGTCGAGACCGTCGCGGAAGGGAAAGAAGGCGTCGGAGATCATGACGCTTCCCTTGAGCCCGCCGCGCTCTTCTGTCACGACCCGCTCGATCTCCGCTCGAGCGGAGGCGTCGCCGAGAAGATTCCAGGGGGTTGCGTGTCGCTGCCAGGACAGTCGGTCCATCATCTTTCGATAGGCCTTGTCGCGCGCAATCTCGGCCACTCCGACGCGGTCCTGCTCGCCCGTGCCGATTCCGACGGTTGCCCCATCCTTGATGTAGAGCACCGAGTTGCTGGTGACGCCGCTTTCGACGAGCCAACCGAAGAGAAGATCCGCGCCCTCCCTTTCGGTGGGAAGGCGGGCGATGCGATATTCCTTCCCCTTGTGGGTCGCATAGGCCGGTATGAAGTCGGAAGCTGACCGCGCCTGGACGGCGAAGGACCACTGCATGACCATCCCGCCGTCCATGAGCGACTTTGCGTCGAGGACGCGAGTCCCGACGAACTGCTCGAGGCGCCTCATATCGCCAATGCGCATCACGCGCAGGTTCTTCTGCGACGCGAAGAGCTCGAGCACCCCGGGAGCGAACTCCGGGGCAACGACCACCTCGGTGAAGCTCTCCGCGATGAGCTCCGCCGTCTCGCGGTCGACCTCTCGGTTTAGGGCAATGACCCCGCCGAAGGCGGCGACGCGGTCGGCGAGCCATGCCTTGCGATAGGCCTCGGCGAGGCTCGCTCCCTTTGCGACCCCGCAGGGGTTGTTGTGCTTCACGATGACCGCGCAGGGGCTGCCGCTCAAGTAGCGCAGGATGTTCAGGGCGCTGTCGGCGTCGGTGATATTGATCTTTCCGGGATGCTTGCCGGACTGAAGGAGCTCGACGCTCGAGGCGAGGTAGCGCCCGGGGGCGATGCAGCTGACATCGCCGAGCGCGAGGTTGCCCCCAACGAGTCGGTAGAGAGCGGCCTCCTGATCGGGGTTCTCTCCATAGCGAAGGCCGCGCTTCTGCCCCTCGATGGTCCACTCGGTCTTCTCGTAGAGGAGGGTTTGGCGCTTTGCCGGATCGTCATAGAAGGAGATCTCCATGCGCGCAGGGAAATGATCCACGTTGATCTCCCGGTACATCGAGGCGAGCCTGCGTTCTTCCTTCACCGCTTTCCTCGCAGCGCATAGGAGCCGATCGCCTCCGAGGGCGCGCGCTCCCGGAGGTAGCGGGCGATCGCGGCGTCGTAGGCCGCCGTGTGCGCAAAGGCCTTCTGCGCGAGGGCGAAGCGCCGCTTCAGGGAGAGCCGCCCCTCATTGCGGGCGAGCTCCTCGGCGAGCTCGCCGTAGTCGGAAGGGTCGCTCACGACCGCAACGCGAAGGAAGTTCTTCGCCGCTGCGCGCAGCAGGGTGACCCCGCCAATATCGATGTTCGCCCGCGCATCCTCGACCGTCGCCCCGGTCTTTGCGGCGCTCTCCTCAAAAGGGTAGAGATTGGATATTACCAGATCGAAGGCCACCGCCCCGGTCCGTCGGAGGTCCGCCGCATGTGCCTCGTTGTAGGGCTCGGAGAGAAGTCCGAGGTAGATCTTGAAGTCAAGGGTCTTCACGAGCCCGCCCTGCATCTCCGGCTGGCCGGTGTAGTCGGAGATGCTCGAAAGCCGCGCGCTGCCCGATGCCCCGAGGGCATCGCTGAGAAAGGCATAGGTCCCGCCGGTGGAGTAAAACCGAATTGCCGGGCAGGCGGCGATGAGCGAGCGAGCAAGCTCGGCGAGGCCCCGCTTATCGGCGACGCTCACGATCGCGTTCGCGATCGGAACGTAGTCGTCCACATCGACGACCCGGTTGATCATGCCCTCCCCTTTGCCGCTGCGGCGGGATCGGCAACCCGGCGCTCGGCCGACTCTACCGTATTGTAGAGAAGCATCGTGATGGTGAGCGGGCCGACCCCTCCGGGGACTGGGGTGATGAGCGATGCCTTCTCCTTCACCGCGTCGAAATCGACGTCTCCGACGAGCCGAAAACCCTTCTTCTTGGCGGGATCCTCGACGCGAGTCACCCCCACGTCGATCACGACCGCCCCCGCCTTGACCATCTCGGGGGTTATCATCCTGGGGCTGCCGCTCGCCGCGATGAGGATGTCCGCCCGCGCGGCGTGCTCGGCCAGATTGCGGGTATGGGTATGACAGAGGGTCACGGTCGCGTTCCCTTCGGATGAGCGCTGGGTGAGGAGGTTGGCAAGCGGCCTTCCGACGAGATTGCTCCGCCCGACGATCACCACGTGCGCCCCGTCGAGCCTCACCCCGCTCTTCACGAGGAGCTTGACGATTCCGTGAGCCGTGCAGGGGACGAAGGTGGGCTGGCCGAGGACGAGCCTTCCGACGCTCACGGGGTGAAGCCCGTCGACGTCCTTCTCCGGGGAGATGGAAAGGAGCACTCGCTCTGCGTCGATATGAGCCGGCAAGGGAAGCTGCACGAGGATGCCGTGGATCCTCGGATCCTCGTTGAGCTCGCGGACCTGGGAGAGGAGCTCCTCTTCGCTTGTGCTCGCCGGCAAATGCCGATTGCCGGAATGGAAGCCCATCTCCCGGCAGGCCCGCTCCTTGCCGGTGACATAGGAGACGCTCGCCGGATCCTCGCCCACCAGGATGACCCCGAGCCCGGGGACGATCCCGCTCCGTTTCAGCTCCTCGACGCGAGCGGCAAGCTCACGCCGAATCTCCTCAGCTACAGCCTTTCCGTCGATGATGCGTGCGGCCATCGGCGCGCCTCCCGCACTCTTGTAACACAAAAGGGTTCGGGTGTGCAACAGAAACCGGCCCACGGGAGACCCGCCTTCGCCCCACCCGTTGCACAAGCGGTACGCCGATGATAGGATGGGCTCCGGTAACGCCCACCGATGGATGGCCGCGCCAAAAGGCTGTATGTTTACCGTGATTCTAGCGAGGTTTTGATGGCGGCGAAACGACGCATGCTCCTTCTGCTTCTTATTTTCCTGCTGACCGGGGTTCTCGCACACGCCCAGGCGAACGGCGGATCGACCCCGCGCGCGCCGCAGATCTACGGGCTCGGCGACCAGATGATCTACATCGACGGCGGGATGCTTGTGCCGCTCTTCTACATGGACGAGGGCGGGAACGGCTTTCCAACCAACCTCACCCTCGGGGCTATCGCCTCGGTCGGATGGAACTCCTTCCTGAGCAACACCTTTTCGCTTGGCGCGGAGCTCGGCGGCACCTTCTCCTTCAGCCCGAACGGTCGAACCCTGGTCATGATTCCCCTCACCGGCAAGGTGACCTATTGGCTGCGCTTCTATCCCTTCGAGTTCCCCATCTACATGGGAGCGGGGATCAACTTCATGAAGCTCAGCAACTACCTCTACATCGGTCCTATCCTGAAGCCAGGCATCGGGGCCTACTACGACATCACCTCGAAATGGGCGGTCGGTCTGAACTTCGTGTACTGGTGGGTGCCGGAGATCTACTTCGGACCCAACCCTCCCGCGAGCCAGAGCCGATTCGGGAACTTCCTCGAAATCTCGGCCTCGGGCGTATTCCACTTTTGAGAGGGCTCTACGTATGGTGAATCACGAGGCGATAGCTGGAGGCTCGGATGAGCCCGACCGCCGGAAGGTGCGCCGTTCTGCGGCAAGGACGGGGCTCGCCGCGGGGCTGCTCCTTGCGGCGGTGCTCACGGTTTCCTGCAACGTGAACGGCGTGGGAATCTTCTATGGGCTTCAGAACGAGAAGAAGATCGCCACGACCTCGACCGGGCTCTCGAACAAGCTCACCATCGGAAGCATGGTCTTGGCCTCGGGCTACTACTACGCGGCGACCGGCAAGATCTACGTTGCCGCCAACGCGCAGGGAATCGGCACCGACCTCAACTGGAGCGCCATGACCCCCCCGCTCTCCGGCGCGATCTGCACGCAGCTCGTTTCGCTGGGCTCGACCGGCCCGCTCTACGCCATCTTCTTCACGGACTCCGCTCCCACGGTCGCCTCCATCACCGGGAGCGCGCTCGTCTACGAGGGAGCGGTCAACGCCGCAGACGGCTCGGTGACCTGGACCCAGGTGCCCGCCTTCGCGAGCATGTACGCTCAGAACCTGATGGTGCTGAACGGCAACCTCTTCGTCGACGTCTCGACCACGGTCCCGACCGATCCCGCGACGACGGACACCCAGTACTCGCTCTACGAGATGATCTCCTCGACCACCTCCGCCGAGATCACCCTCGGCGGACAGACCAACCTGGTGACCCCGATCATCGCGGGGGCCTATGACAGCGGAACCTCAATCTACTGGTTCGCCTCGGGGGCCAACCTCTACAGCGGGAACGCGGTGCCGGGGACCTCGACGACCTTCACCCCCAACAACCCCACCCCGCCCTCGGGCCTCGATGCGGGAAACCTCCAGTTCAGCGCCCTGTACTATTCGCCGGCACCGGTGACCGCGAACGGTGGCGGCCTCGGCGCCCTCTTCGCCTCCACGCGCAACGGCTACCTCTACGCCAACGTTGACCACTCCGGCTGGACGGCCCCGAGCACCGTGGCCAACAGCGGGCTCCTCGTCGGGCTGAACGGGATCATCGACACGGGAAGCCTCTTCGGCACGACCGACGCGGTCCTCGTCGCCTCGGACATCGGCTACTATGAGGTTTCAACCGGCGGCATCGGGATTGCCGACGGCTCGCTCACCTCGGGCAGCTCCTTGAGCCTCGTCACCCCGACCGGAGACAACGATCTCACGACCGACCTCAACTACACC
>DAHVAK010000184.1 GCA_027314665.1 Spirochaetales bacterium | reverse complement strand
CCCGTCCTCGGGTGAGGGGCAAAAAGCTCCCTCGCCCTTCCGCCCCCGCAAGGGACGGCTGGAGAGTAGGGCGGCACGCGGTCGTTGGCCGCGGGCCTCTCGCGATCTCAGGTCCCGTTGGAGGTTCGTATGGCCTATGCTCCGGAAATCAATCGCCAGGCGTCCGCGATTCTGCGCCGCATCGCCTGGGCCGCCGGTCGGCCTATGACGTCCGTCCTCGAAGAGTTGGTCTTTCTTGCTGCCGAGGTCGTCGACCCCGGGAAGGTCTGCCCGGCGTGCCGCGACGTGTCGCACTGCTCTCAGTGCATTCTCAGGGAACAGCCGCTGACGGCGTACGTCGATCTCGTGAGGCTCTTTAAGGCGCTATGATCGAAAGGGAGGCGGGTGCCTCTCGACCCGCCTCCAACAGTTGAACGCCCTGACCGGACTTGCTAATAGGGCGTCCCCACACTAAGATTGATATCAGTTGATGCGGTCATTGGTCCACGTTCTCGGCAGCGCGCTGTCGGCCATCAAGGGACATCCACTAGCAGAGCGATGCGGCCGACGCGAAACGCGGTCGAATCAAAACTACCACCGACGGCAGGCCCGCCGTGGTTGAATACGGACTCGATCCTGACCTACGCCAGAGGGAGCCTTGTATCGCCGGCCTGCCTTCTTCCAGAGTGGCGTGACCGGCGAGATCATCGGAGTCAGCGCGCCATGAAGGCCACCGAAGCCAGGTTCCTGGAATTCCTTAAGAAGTCACCGCAGTTCGTCATACCGATCTATCAGCGCACCTATAGCTGGACCAATCGTGAGTGCCGGCAACTCTGGGACGATATCATGCGTGCAGGTGGCAAAGACACGATACCGGCCCATTTCGTCGGTTCCATCGTCTACATCGAGAGGGGGCTCTATCATGTCACCAGCCAGGCGCCGCTGCTTGTCATCGACGGTCAGCAGCGGCTGACGACCGTGATGCTTATCCTCGAGGCCCTGGCGCGACACTTGGGGGATGGGGAACCCGTCGACGGATTCTCGGCGAGGAAGCTTCGCAGCTACTACCTGCTCAACCCCCTGGAAGAGGGAGAGCACGGCTTTAAGCTGTTGCTCACGCAAACTGACAAGGAGAGCCTTCTCGCCCTGATGCAGCAGAAGCCGGCGCCGGCCGAGGTCTCGCTGCGTATCGCGGAGAACTTTGCGTTCTTCGAGGATCAGGTGCGGGCCCTCGGCGACAACCTTACACCCCTGTGTAAGGGGCTCGCAAAGCTCATGATCGTTGACATCGCGCTCAGCCGCGACCAGGACAACCCACAGCTCATCTTCGAGAGCATGAACTCGACCGGGCGCGAGCTGAGCCAGGCCGATTTGATCCGCAACTTCATTCTGATGGGTTTGGAGCCAGCCGGCCAGACTCGGCTCTACGAAGATCACTGGCGACCGATGGAGCTCGCCTTCGGTCAGGAGGCCTACGGTACCCATTTCGACGGCTTCATGCGTCACTACCTGACGCTCAAGACCGGCGAGATTCCCAACGTCAGAGAGGTCTACGAAGCTTTTAAGAACCACGCGCACTCCCCCCAGGCTGCCGCGTCCGGTGTCGAAGAGCTCGTCGCCGAAATCCATGCCTACGCCGGCTACTACTGCGCAATGGCGCTCGACAAGGAGCCCGACAAGGATCTGGCGCCAGCGTTCAGGGATCTGCGCGAGCTCAAGGTGGACGTCGCCTTCCCCTTTCTTCTGGAGCTGTACCACGACTATGTGGTCGGTCTGCTAAACAAGGAAGACTTCGTTCGTGTCGTGCGGCTTGTCGAGGCTTACGTTTTCCGCCGGGCGGTGTGCGCGATCCCGACGAACTCGCTCAATAAGACCTTCGCTACTCTGGGTCGCGCGCTCAAGAAGAATCGATACGTCGAGAGCATTGAGGCACACCTGCTGACCCTGCCGTCCTACCGGCGTTTCCCGGGCGACGAGGAGTTTAGGCGCGAGCTTGCTGTGCGCGATCTCTACAACTTCCCGCGAAGGAGTTACTGGCTGCGTCGCCTTGAGAACCACGACCGAAAGGAGCGCGTCCCGGTGGACGAGTACACCATCGAACACATTCTCCCCCAAAACGAGAATCTCCCGGCCAAGTGGCGCGAGACGCTCGGCCCGGAGTGGAAGCGCGTGCAGGAGACCTGGCTGCATACCCTGGGCAATCTTACGCTCACCGGGTACAACGCCGAATACAGCGACCGACCCTTCGTCGAAAAGCGCGACATGCCGGGCGGCTTCAAGCAGAGTCCCCTGCGGCTCAACGAGGGGCTCGGTGCACTAGAGAGCTGGGATGAGGCTGCTATCCAGCGGCGCGCAAAGCGGCTCGCCGAACAAGCCGCGAGCGTCTGGGCGGCACCCGCGCTCGCAGCCGACGTTCTGGAGGCCTACCGTCCCAAGACCGCGCGGCCTGCAGGCTACACCCTCGAGGATCATGCGCAGCTTGCAAAAGGCAGTCCCATGCGGCCCCTGTTCGAGGAGCTCCGCAAGGAGGTCCTCGCGCTCGACCCCTGTGTCAGCGAGGAGATCCTGAAGCTCTACGTCGCCTACAAAGCGGAGACGAACTTCGTGGACGTGGTGCCGCAGAAAAGCCGCCTGCGTCTTTCCCTCAACCTGGGCTTTCACGAGTTGCACGACCCCAAGGGCCTGGCGAAGGATGTGACCAACCTCGGGCGCTGGGGGAACGGCGACGTGGAGGTGGGGCTGAGTAACGCGGAGGAGCTGCCCTACATCATGGGACTGGTCCGCCAGGCCTTCGAAAAGCAGATTGGGAACGGGGAGGCCGACGCATGACTTCCGGCCGGTTTCGGGCGTCCGAGCAATGCGAGCGAGCCGTATGAGTTGCGGGGGGCTAACCGACGGCGTCCCGAAGCTCGGCGAGCTGGTACAGGTGCGATCCAGGAGATGGTTGGTGGAGGAGGTCGTCGAACCCGAAACCCCGGGGCGAACGGCATTGGTCCGCCTCGCCTGCGCCGACGACGACGCGCAAGGTCAGTCGCTGGACGTCTACTGGGACTACGAGCTTGACCGCCGGGTGCTCAGAGACGAGGGATGGCAGGACCTTGCCGCGAAGGGTTTCGATCCACCCCGTCAGTTCGCAGCCTTCTTGCATACGCTGCGCTGGGGTTGCGTCACGTCCACCGACCCGGACCTCTTTCAATCTCCCTTCCGCGCGGGCATTAAGATCGACGCCTATCAAATGGAGCCCTTGCGAAAGGCGCTGCGCCTGCCGCGCGTTAACCTGTTCATTGCCGACGACACCGGACTCGGCAAGACGATCGAGGCGGGCCTCATCGCACGCGAGCTCCTGCTGCGCAAGAAGGTAAAGACGATCGTCGTCGCAGCGCCGCCGTCTGTCCTTGAGCAATGGAAGGCGGAGCTTGAGGAACGCTTCGGGCTTGTCTTTGAGGTCCTTGATCGAACTTATCTGGCGCGAGTGCGACGGGAGCGCGGCTTCGGAGTGAATCCGTGGCGCACTCACAGCCGTTTCCTTGTGTCGCACAACCTCTTGATTGACGACGCGTATGCCGCGCCGCTTCGAGAGTGGCTGGGACCGCTTCTGCCGGGAAGCCTCCTCATCCTCGACGAGGCCCACCATGCCGCGCCCTCAAGCGGCGGGCGCTACGGGATCGAGACAAAACTGACCCGCGCGGTTCGCGACCTCGGCGGTCGCTTCGAACATCGACTCTTCCTATCGGCGACGCCCCACAACGGCCACTCAAACAGCTTCTCCACCTTACTCGAATTGCTCGACCCCTATCGCTTCACCCGGGGCGTGAAGGTAAGGGGCAAGAAGGCACTCGAGGAGGTCATGGTCCGCCGCCTCAAGGAGGACATCCGGGAGGTTCAGGGGGGATTCCCGAGGCGCGAGGTGGTTCGTGTTGAGATTGGCGGGCTGCCGGAGGATGCACCCGAGCTCGTCCTCTCGCGGCTCCTCGACGAATACCGAACCCTCCGCGAGGAGCGCCTTGTCGGAACCTCGCGACGAGCGCAGGCAGCCGCCGGGCTCCTCGTGGTCGGCCTGCAGCAGCGACTGCTTTCGTCGATCGAGGCTTTTGCGCGCACTCTGAAGGTTCACCGCGCTACGGTAAAGCGGAAGTGGGAGAAGGGGCGTGGCGCCGGGACGGACGGTAGAAGGTCGGTGCAGTCGGACATGACGCTTTTCACAACCGCCCCCGACTCGGACGACGAGCGGGGCGAATGGACGCCCGAAGAGATGGAGGCGGAGGAGGAGGCCCAGATCGAGTCGGCAACGGAAGCGGCCGAGGCCGAGGCCACGCGGGATGCTGCGGCGGAGGCCCTCTGGAATCGCGAACAGGTGCTTCTCGACAAAATGGAGCAGATCGCGCAGCAAAGCCGCTATCTG
>DAHVAK010000180.1 GCA_027314665.1 Spirochaetales bacterium | reverse complement strand
GCTGCAGAGTCCGCAGACGCTGTGTCTCCTTCTTTTCCTCGACGCGGATGCGGTTCTCCTTTTGGGCGAGCCATGAGGAGTAGTTGCCCTTCCAGGGGATCCCCTCCCCACGGTCGAGCTCGAGGATCCAACCGGCGACGTGGTCGAGGAAGTAGCGGTCGTGCGTGACCGCGATGACGGTCCCCTCGTACTCCGAGAGATGGTGCTCGAGCCATTCCACCGACTCGGCGTCGAGGTGATTGGTCGGCTCGTCGAGAAGAAGGATATCCGGCTGCTTGAGGAGGAGGCGGCAGAGCGCCACGCGCCGCTCCTCGCCCCCGGAGAGCACCTCGATCTTCGCGTCTCCGGGCGGGCAGCGCAGGGCATCCATCGCAAGCTCCAGGCGTGAGTCGAGATCCCAGGCGTTTGCCGCATCGAGGCGCTCCTGGACCTTGCCCTGCCGCTCGAGGAGGGCGTTCATCTCGTCCTCTTCGAGCGGACTCGCGAACTGTTCGTTGATGTGCTCGAACTCGCGCAGGAGATCGACCACCTCCTGCACCCCTTCCTCGACCACCTCGCGCACGGTCTTCGTGGGATCGAGTCGAGGCTCCTGCTCAAGATAGCCGATCGAGTAGCCCGAGTTGGCGACCGTCTCGCCGCCGAACACCTTCTCGACGCCAGCAATGATCTTGAGGAGGGTGCTCTTGCCCGAGCCGTTCAGGCCGATGACGCCGATCTTTGCTCCATAGAAAAAGGAAAGATGAATATCCTTGAGGACGGTTTTGGTGCCGTGGGTCTTGCTGACCCCGACCATCGAAAAGATGATTTTGTCCGGTTCGTTTGCCATAGGTCCGAGCAGTGTATCCGCATTGGGCCTCCCTGGCAATTGCGCGGCGAGCGCAGAGTGCCATCCCCGCGAAGCTGCCCATCCCTTTCGCGAAAGCCGCTGCCGTCAGCGCTGCCAGATGTCTCCGATCGGAGGGGCGCCTGCACTGGCGCCAAGGAGCGGCAGACCGTAGAGCGCTTCGATGAACCGCAGCACCGAGAAGTGGCTGACCGGATGGCTTACGAGCGCAGGCCGTACATACGCGCCTGCGATGATGAGCGGCACGCGGTTTCCGTGGTTGGTGTCGTCCTCGTCCCAGGCGACGATGAGAAGGCTTGCGTGCTCCCTCGCCCACGCCACGTAGGGCCCAAGATTGCCGCGAAGCCAGCGGTCCGCGGCGAGGATCGAGCCGGAGTGCATGTCGTTTCGCTGGTTCGGGATGACGAAGGAGACCGTCGGCAGCCGCGCGAATCCTGAAGCCTCCTTCGGGAACTCGCGAAAGGGTCGGCTCACCCTCGCCTGGTCCAGATCTGCAAAGTCGGTCCAGGGGGCATGCTTGCGGGCATAGGCGCCGAATAGGGTGAAACAGGCCATTGAGCCCGGCTGGGGCAGCCCCTCGGCGTATCCGGCGAAGGAGAGCCCAGCCCCTTGAAGCTCGGAGGCCAGGTTCGCGGCGGGGAGGGGACGAGCAAGGCAGGCGTCGCTGTGCACTCCCTGGTTTCCCCCCGAAAAAAGGTCGAGGTAGTTGGGCTGGCTCGGATGCTCGATGGCGAAGGCGTTGCTGAAGGAGACACTCGAGTCGGCAAGGGAGTTGAGATAGGGCGCATCGCGAAGGTTCCCGATGATTTCGACGTAGGGATGGTTCTCTTCGACAACGACGACGACGTGGTTGATCGGCTTCGGGGGAGCCCCGGCGCCCGTGAGGCCGTCGGCGAAAAGGACGCCGCCAAGCGATAGAAGCATCGCGCCTGCGAGGGCGCGCGAGGAGAGCACCTTCCTCCCTCGCCTCGGAGCGAATCCGCTACCAGCCGCTCGATCGCATGAGGTAGAGATAGACCTTGGCATCGATGATGTACCCCTCCTGTTCGGAGCGCCGGATGAGGTCATGCTCGCTACCGGGCGCCACCTTCAAGGCGGTAATGCGCTCGGAACCCTCCAGCTGCTGCGGACGCACCGGCTCCTCGCCGACGAGCATGCGCACGAGGCGCACCCGCTCGGTGGTGATGCCCGGCGAGGTGCAGACCTCGGGCCCGACCTCGAGAATCTTCCCGCTGTATCCGGTCTCTTCGGAGAGCTCGCGGAGCGCCGTCTCCTCTGGACGCTCGCCGGGATCGACCAGCCCTGCGGGAAACTCGAGCACCTCGCGCTGGAGGGGGATGCGGAATTGGCGAATGAGGAGGAGAGAGAGGCTCTTCTCCGTGATGGGAACGATGACGACGGCCTGCTGTCCCTCTCGCCGCTCGATGAAGGTCCAGCTGTGCTGCTCGCCGAGATCGTCCAGATAGCGGTACTCCTTCAGAATGGTCCACGGCTGTTCGTGGAGCACCCTCTGTTCGATAAGCTTCATGCGTCCACCCTATCACGCTCGCTCGCGGATCACCAAGAGCTCGATTGACCGGAGCCCCTCGGCGTGATAGCGTTGGGCTGCGCATGCGCGAGGGAGCGATCCGGCGCGCATCCGCAGCGCAGCGGTCCCGCCCGCCGGAGCTGCCTCATCGTCCCCGCTCGCAGCACAAAACTCGAGTTCCCGTCGTATTCTTCCCGTGAGGAGCAAAGCGTATGAGCCTTCCGTCGGGCGCCGCAGGCACCTTGAATAGGGCTCTGCGGGTCTTCTTCGGAGAGTTCGTTCGCGCGAGCCTTGCGCGTCC
>DAHVAK010000179.1 GCA_027314665.1 Spirochaetales bacterium | reverse complement strand
GCTCCTTCTCGAGAAGGAGCGGATCCTGGGCGTTCTCTATCTTCGAAGGGGTCGTAACCCCTATCACACGAAGCACCGGAAAGAGCGTCTGCCTGACATCGATGAGGCCGAGATAGTCGAACCAGATGAGTCCTCCGAGGGCGAGCGCGCCGACGAGAAGCACCAAGACGATGATCCGCGGGGCAGCACCCACGCCGCCATAGCTTGCCATGATTCCCCCTATCTCCCCGCCTCGTCGCCCGTGCCCCGGCTCCCGCGTGCGCTCGTCAGATCGTCGCTCTCCGATATCTCATTGAGGAGCTCCTCGCGGTAGTGCTGAGCCTCGCGCTTCTCCTTAAGCCGGTCCAGCACCTTCCGGTCCCGAGAGGCTAAGAGGTACTGATCGCGCACCTCGTCACGCTCCTGCTCGCGCTGGCTGAGAAGACGCCTCGTCCGCTCGTTCGTCTGGGCGAGCCGCCGCAAGTAGAGCTCCGAGCGGAAGAGGTAGTCGGTGCTCCCCCCCGCAAGGGCGAAGCGAGTCGCGAGGGTTTTTCCCCGCTCGTCCTCGAGCTCGATCAGATCCTTCTGCAGGGCGACGCAGCGACCCGCGGCGACCGCGAGCTTCAGCTCCCAGTCGAGCTCGCGATGCCTGCGCAGGCGCAGCACCCGCTCAAGATCGAACCGGTACTTCTTCACGGAGAATATCCTCAACGGGGATGGCAACCCCCGCGATCTCGCCAGCGCGGCGAAGGGTGTCGCGGATGTCGACCCTTTCCTCGACTGCCTGCGAGAGGAAACTGCGGATTGCCTCGATTTTCGAGATTGCGAGATCGATGTCGGCGTTGGTCCCGTTCGCGTAGGCCCCGACGTTGATCAGATCCTCCGCCTCGCTGTACACGGCAAGGATCTTCCGGATGACCCCGGCGGCCTGCCGCTCGCTCGGCGTTGCGACGCGCGGGGCAAGGCGAGAAAGGGAATCGAGGACGTCGATCGCAGGGTATTGGTAGCGCTGGGCGATCCGACGGCTCAAGATGATGTGGCCGTCGAGGATCCCGCGCACGTTGTCCGAGACCGGTTCGTCCATGTCGTCCCCATCCACGAGGATCGTGTAGAAGCCGGTGATGGTGCCCTTGTCCGAGGTGCCGCAGCGCTCCAGGAGCTTCGGAAGCACCGAAAACACCGAAGGGGTATAGCCTCGGGTCGCCGGAGGCTCGCCAATCGACAACCCAATCTCCCGCTGGGCACGGGCAAAGCGCGTGACACTGTCGAAGAGAAGCATGACGTCCTTACCCTGGTCTCGGAAGTACTCGGCTATCGCAGTCGCCACGTAGGCCCCTTTGAGCCGGGCGAGAGGCGGGGTATCTGAGGTGGAAACGACGACGACAGAGCGCGCAAGCCCCTCCGGACCCAGGTCGTGGTCGATGAACTCCTGAACCTCCCGACCGCGCTCTCCGATCAGGGCGATCACGTTGACATCCGCGCTCGTGTTGCGCGCGATCATCCCCAGAAGCGTGGACTTCCCGACCCCGCTTGCGGAGAAGATGCCCAGGCGCTGCCCCTTGCCGACCGGGGTCAGGGCGTCGATCGCGCGGATCCCGGTCACGATCCGCTCGACTATCTTCTTGCGCGTCAGGACGTGGGGCGGATGGGCATGGGCGCTGTAGAGGGCGTCGGCGCCGATCGCGCCCTTGCCGTCGATCGGACGCGCAAGGCTGTCCAGCACCCGCCCGAGGAGCCCCTGCGAGACCGGGACCGACAGCGGCGCTCCGGTTGCGACCACCAGGCACCCCACCTCGATGCCTTCCATGTCGTCGCACGGCATGAGCTGGACGAAGGTGCCCCGAAGCCCCACCACCTCGGCGAGAACGATCGCCTCCCGATCGGGAATGAAGATCTGACAGAGCTCGCCGATAACGGCCTGCGGCCCGCGGCTCTCGATGAGCAGGCCCGTGACTCGCTCGACGACCCCCGTGTACTTGATCGGATCGACCCCTTTCAGCGCGGTGAGATACTTGCCGAAGAGCGCGGCAACCTCCGCGGTCTCGTCGGTGCGCAGGAGAAGCTCGGGATCGCTCATTGCTGCTCACCCTTCACGCGAATCGGAGCGAGCTCGAGGATTCGCTCCTCGATCTCGTGAAGCTGCGAGCTCACCCGGGCGTCGATCTGGCCGAAGTCGGTCTCGATGATGCAGCCGCCCTTGTCGACGGTCGAGTCCTCCAGGACGCTGATCGAGCGCACGTTTTCCACCATGCGCATGAAGTCCTTCACGTGCTCCGAGGTGAGCTGGACGTCGGCGAGATTGACGCGAATGACGACGTCGCCCCGCGACTTGAGCTTCCGCAGGGCCTGGATGACGTTGTTGACGACGACGTTCTTCTGATTCTCCGAGATGACCTTGACGACTTTCTTCGCAATCAGCAGGACGAGGTTGATGAGCTGGGTCTCGGATTCCGCGATGATCTCGGCCCGCTTCTCGATCGCGGCATTGATGATGGAGTGCAGCCGCTCGACGAGGCGCTCGACCTCTGCCTTCCCCGCAGCGTACCCCTCCTCGCGCCCGGCATCCGAGCCCTCCTTGTGCGCCTTCTTGCGAATCTCATCCCGCTGGGCCTCCGCCGAGGCGAGCTCCTCCGCGGCGCTCGCGCGGGCCTCGTCGATGAGCTTCCGCGACTCGTCCTCCGCCTGCTGGCGCGCCTTCTGGGCGGAATCGGTTTGGCGCTTTACCTCTTCGAAGGCGGCCGCTTCGGCCTGCTTCACGATGGCGTCCGCCTCATCCCGCGCCGCCTGCATCATTCCGGCCTTCTCGGCCTCCCAGCGCTCCTTGAACAGCTCCGCCTCTCGGCGCAGATCGTCGGCCGTCGGACCGAGGTACACCTCGATCGGGCCCGGCTCGCTCGGCTTTGCCTGAGGCTTGGCCTCCGGCTGATGGAAAGGAGACTCGATGATCACCTTGCTTCCAAGGTTGACGACCTCTTGGGCACGGAAAACATTCTTCGCCACCGTCGCCTCCTAGACCACCATCTCGTCCTCTCCGGAGCGCGCGACGACGATCTCGCCCTGATCCTCGAGCTTTCGGATGATCGAGACGATCTTCTGCTGCGTTTCCTCGACGTCCTTCAGTCGAACCGGTCCCATGTACTCCATCTCTTCCTTAAGCAGGGCAGCGGCCCGCTTCGACATGTTGCGGAAGATCTTGTCCTGAACCTCGGCCTCCACGCCGCGGAGGGCCTTCGCCAGCTCCGCCGTATCGACCTCGCGCAAGACCTTCTGGATCGCTCGATCGTCGAGCAGGACGATATCCTCGAAGACGAACATCCGCTTCTTGATCTCCTCGGCCAGCTCAGGGTCCTCCTCTTCCAGGGACTCGATGATCGTCTTCTCCGTGGAGCGATCCACCATATTGAGAATCTCCACGATGTTCTCGACGCCGCCTGCGATGGTGTAGTCCTCCGAGCTCAGGGTGGAGAGCTTTTTCTCCAGGACGCGCTCCACCTCGCGCAGGACGTTCGGATCGGTTCGGTCCATCGTCGCAATCCGCTTCGCAACGTCCGACTGGATCTCGTGGGGAAGGCTCCCGAGGATGATCGAGGCCTTCTGGGGCTCCAGATAGGCCAGGATAAGGGCAATCGTCTGCGGGTGCTCCTGCTGGATGAAGTTAAGCAGGTGTGCAGGGTCGGTGCGCCGGATGAAATCGAAGGGCCGCACCTGCAGCGAGGAGGTGAGGCGGTTGATGATGTCGACCGCCTTCTGCGATCCGAGCGACTTCTCAAGAAGCTCCCGGGCGTAGTCGATACCGCCGCTCGTGATGAAGTCCTGAGCCATCATGAGCTCCTTGAACTCCATCAGCACCGAATCCCGCTCGTCTGGCTCGATCGTGTCGAGACGAGCGATCTCGAAGGTGAGGGCCTCGATCTCGTCCTCCCGCAGATGCTTGAAGATCTCCGCCGAAATCTCCGAGCCGAGGGTAACGAGGAAGATAGCCGCCTTCTGCCGGCCGGTGAGATCCTTCTTGTGACCGCCGGTGGTCTTTCGCGGGGCCGGAGCCCCCTGCTGTGCCGGCGCTGCCCCGCCGGGGGGTGCCGTTTTGGCCATTCCCTACTCCTCCACCAGCCACGTGCGGATCAGTTGGGCGACGTCTTCGGGGTGCTCGCGGGCCATGTTGATCGCATTCTCCTGCATCTCGAGGCGGGCGCGCTCTTCGACCGACATCTGCACCTCCACCCCTTCTTCCTCCGCAGCCCGAAGCGCCGCCTCGCGCATGGCCTGGTGTTGGCGCGAGAGCTCTTCCTCGCGCAGGCGCCTGCGACGCTCAACCTCTCGGGCGATGAGTCGGAAGATGACGAAGGCGACGAGCACGAGGGCTAGCCCGATGACCGAATAGAGGATCGCCTCCTGCAGCCTGCGGGCGTTGCGAATCTGCGCGTCTTCCTTTGCGAACTCAGCGGTGCGGTCGAACTCGATGGTCTGAACGGTGACGCTGTCTCCTCGGTACTTGCTGTAGCCGATGGCATTCTCGACGAGCGCGGTCGCCTTTTTCAAATCGTCGGCAGAGACTGGTGTGTACGTGCGCATTACACTACCGTCTGGATTGAACCTCAGATTGCCTTTTGCATCATAGTCCTTCTGCCAGGTGCCGTCAATTGCGACGCCCACCGTGACTCGCTTGATGCTGTAAGGCTGCGCCACCTCCTGGATCTTTCGGGTATTGACGTCATAGTTGGTCGTCTCGACCTGGTTCGAGTACTTGCCCACGAGATTGCTCAGATCCTTGTACGCCGGCGGGGTTTGCCCCTCCTGCCCGGGCGGCCCCTCGGGGTTGAAACCCGTGCCCTCGAACTTCTCGTTCTTCGCCTGTTGAGAGATGACGATGTGCGGGACCACCTCGGAGTTGTCGTAGGGAAGGGTCGGGTCGCGAGCCCTGATCGTGACGGGAAAGTGCTCGGTGGTGTCGATGGTCTTCTTGCTCATGTCGAGCTCGATATCCACCTTCATGACCCGCACCCGGTCGGAGCCGAAGATCTGGCCCAGGGTGTTCTGAATGGCCTCCCGATACTGGTTCTCGAGATTGAGCTTCTCCTGGATCTCCCGCTTTGCAAGGTCCAGACGGTCAATCGGCTCGAGGTTCGCGAAGTTGTTGAGAACGTTCCCCTGGTTGTCGGTGATGACGATGTTCTCGTCCTTGAGGCCGGGGACCGCGAACTTCACGAGCTTCTGAATCCCCTCGATCTTGCTGCGGCTCGACGTAATGTCGGAGCCGGGGGATGGGGTGAGGATGATCGATGCGGAGACGGGGTTCTGGTCTTCCTTGAACAACGTTTCCTGCGGCAAAACCAGGCTGACGTTCGCGGAATCGATCCCCTGGATCGCCTCGATATGCAGCTCGAGGGCCTTGGTGATCGCCCGCTGCAGGTTGACGTTCCGCTCGAAGTCGGTCGTCGTCCATTGGTTCATCTGGAACACATCCCAGGGCGAGGCGTTCTTAGGCACCAAGTTCTCTCGAAAGAGCAGCATCCGCATCGCCCGGGCGGTCTGCTCGTTCTTGACCATGATGATGCCCGAGGGGGTGATCGTGTGGGTAACCCCTTCCTGATCGAGCCGCAGCGATATTTGATCGCGAAGGTTCTGATCGGTGATGGGGGTCGTTATCAAGGGTACCATGCTCGGCGCCGAGCTGAAACCGATCAACAGGATGATTCCCAGAAGCGCCGCGCCGATGACGGACAGAAAGATTATTTTCTGGGGAGAAGTCCACTTCCCCCAAAGGGCCTTGAGTTGCTCAAGGGTCCTCGTAAACCATGCGTTCATTTCCCCTCCCAGTGAAAGAACGTGTGCGCTGTCTTGTCAGCCACTCCTCGTCATGCTTCGCTACCGTGCGCTGATGATCTCCTGATAGGCCCGGATGACGCGGTCGACGATCGCCTTCGTCATGGAAAGCGCCATGTTGGCCTCCCCGAGGGCTATCGTTACGTCATGAGCGTTCACGCTCTGCGGCGCGACCACCATCTGCTGCTCGAGGGAGAGGCTCTTCTGCGTAATTCCGTTCACTCCGTCAAGCGCCCGGAGAACGAGGCCCTGGAAGCCTCCCGTCTCATCCTTGGCGGAGGCGGCGGCCCCCGACAGACCCTCGGAGTCGAGATGGAGCGGATTGGTGCGCATCAGCGTAACCACATCACCCGTCACCTGGCTCGGTCCAAAAAGAGACATCTCTCACTACCTCCCGATATCCAGAGCCTTGAGGAACATGCTCTTCGATCCGTCGATGATTGCGACGTTCGCCTCATAGGAACGCGAAGCGTCGATCATATCGACCATCTCGCTCACGATGTTGACGTTGGGATACTCAACGTACCCCTTGTCAGGTCCCGACTTGATAGCATCGGGATGGGTGGGATCCCAGACCAGCTTCGGGGGATCCCTGCGATCCTTCTGGATCGACACGATCCGTACTCCCTTCCCGATCCCGTTGTCAAGAAACTCAGGGAGGAAGGGGCTTCGCCAATAGGGCTCGGAGACTCGCGGCGCGAAGATGACGCGGCTTCGCAGAAACGGGCCGCCCCCGGGGGTGCGGGTCGTATCCACGTTCGCGATGTTGTTCGAGATCACGTCGAGTCGAGTGCGCTGCGCGGTAAGCCCCGTTGCAGCTATGTTGATGCTCGTGAAAAGTCCCATGCGTTACCTCAACACCAGGTTGATTTGGGCGAACTGGCTCGACACCGCCTGAGCCATCAGCTGATACTCCAGCTGGTTGTTCAGGCCGTCCATCATCTCCTGCTCCAGATCCACGTTGTTCCCGTTGTTGTCGGAGGTGCTCCAATAGTCGAGGACCCTCCGCGGCCCGACCGTCCGATAGTCGATCGAACGATAGAAGGGGATGTCGCGCTTGTTGGTCATCTTCGCTTCCAGTAGCCCGGGCGGGGGGGTCTCGGACGCGAGTGCCCGGCCCAGCTGGGATTCGAAGTCGACCACCGAACGCTTGAAGTTCGGGGTGTCGGCGTTAGCGATGTTGTTTGCAATCACCTGACGGCGGATGACGGCGACATCCATCTCCCTTTGGAGGATGTCCATCGTTTTTCCCCAACTCGTGTTCACAAACAACATTACAGTGCGCTCCTTGCGTCCATCACCTTCTATTCTCGGTCGCTTTTCCCTTCGTATTAGTGCAACCTGCGATCCCTCCCTACAGGATGAAGCGACTCAGGTCCTGGTTCTGGACCACGTCCTTCAGCCGCTCGTCCACGTACCCGTCCGTGATTGTGATAGTCTGTCCCTTCAAGTCGGGCGCGTTGAAGGAGATATCCTCGAGGAGGAGCTCCATGATAGTGTGCAGCCGGCGCGCGCCGATGTTCTCCGAACGGGCGTTGACCTCCGCCGCGATCTCGGACAGTCGTCGCGTGGCCTCCGACGTGAAAACGAGCTTGACCTCCTCGGTCCCCAGCAGCGCGGTGTACTGCGTCGTCAGGGCGTTCTGGGGCTGCGTGAGAATCTTCTCGAAG
>DAHVAK010000171.1 GCA_027314665.1 Spirochaetales bacterium | reverse complement strand
TCTGCATCGATGTCTGGTCAACGCCGCTTGGCTGTGTTACATTGAAGCTAAGCGGAACCACATTCCAATTATATCCGGAACAACGTTCCTGTTGCATATCAAGATACGGAACATTGTTCCGATTGTCAAAGGGAAATTTGGTGAATGACGAGCGGGAAAGCCAAGGGGAGAGCTTGGAGCCTCGGGGCCACAAGGATGGCCGAGTGCGCATCGACGCACAGCGCAACATCGACGCGTTGCTCAAAGCGGCCATCGAGGTGTTCTCGACCTCAGGAGTGGACGCTCCAGTGCGAGAGATCGTCGAGAAGGCCGGGGTCGGAATCGGGACCTTTTATCGCCACTTCCCGCAGCGCTCCGACCTCGTCGCGGCCGTCTTCCGTCACGAAATCGATGCCTGCGCGGACGCCGCACCGATTTTGGCTTTCGAGCACGAGCCTGGCGAGGCACTGGCGAAATGGATGCAACGATACGCGGCCTTTCTGGGAACCAAACGCGGACTGGCCTCCGCCCTGCACGCGGGAAACCCAGCCTTCGACCCATTGCCCGCGTACTTCCAACAACGACTCCAACCGGCACTTCAGAACCTTCTTGCATCCGCGGTAGCCGCTGGCGAAGTCCGCACCGATTTCGCCGCAGAAGATCTTTTGGATGCGGTCGCGAGCTTGTGCAGGACCGCTTATGAAAAAGGAGCAGACCACGCACGCCGCATGGTCGATCTGCTCGTTGATGGGCTCCGTTACGGCACGAGCCGGCCGGAGGACAGGTCTTCCTCATAAGACTTCCGTCGCGTCCGGCGCCGACGTTCAGCCGACAGAGCAAGCCTGCGAAGCGGTAGTGTCCGGCACATAAATCTTCAGGCCGGACCACGACGAAGGTCTTCCGCATCGCTTATTCTTTCCCGGATTGGGAGCTTCTAAAGTCATTGCCTTTCTGAGGCGATGAAAGATGGTAGCGCGAGCATGATCGCGGAAGTCCAGATTGGCCTGTTTTTTTTGGCGTTGAGCATTGCGTGCATATGATCGGGTTACTTTAGATCTTGGTGGATGAAAAGAAAGGGCATACCCTTCGAATAATGAACTACCACGTAACATCATCGGAGGTGATGTATGCCCGGGACAAACAGTACTACGGAGCGACCTCAGGAGGCAATGGTCGCCGACATTCAGGGAACGATCGAGGAGATCGCTCGACTTGGTGCCCAACGGCTCTTGCAACGAGCGCTCGAGGGCGAAGTGGAGGAGCATCTTGCACGCTATGAAGAGCTGCGTGACGAGGGAGGTCGACGAGCGGTGGTGAGAAACGGACATGCCGCCGAGCAAACCGTCTACACAGGAGTGGGTCCAGTGAGGATACGACGGCCCCGAGTGGATGAGCGGGCAGCGGAGGGGAGTGAGGATCATCACCCGTTCTCAAGTGGAATTTCGCCACGCTTCCTGCGGCGCACTCCGACCCTCGCGGGAGCTCTTGCGGTGCTGTACCTGAAAGGGATCTCGACGAACGACTTCCCCACGGCGCTTTCCGCGATTCTGGGCGAGTCGGCGAAAGGGCTGTCGGCCTCTACGATCACCCGACTGAAAAGCGTGTGGCAGGACGAGTACAACCAGTGGCGCCGTCAATCGCTTCGCTCGAAGGAGTACGCCTACCTGTGAGCCGACGGGGTGTACTGCAACGTCCGACTCGATGAGGAGCGCTCCTGCATCCTGGTGGTCATCGGAGCTAACTTTCAAGGGCAAAAACACTTACTTGCGGTCCATGACGTTTATCGGGAGAGCAAAGAGAGCTGGAGAGAGCTGCTGCTCGATCTGAAGCACCGAGGGCTGAAGCACGATCCGAAGCTGGTCGTCGGAGACGGAGGGCTGGGGTTGTGGGCGGCGTTGCCATTAGTGTTTCCCACGACAAAGCACCCACGCTGCTGGGTGCACAAGACAGCGAATGTGCTCGACAAGATGGCCAAGAGCGTTCAAGGACGGGCGAAGGCAATGATTCACGACATCTATCTGGCCTAGACGAAGAAGAACGCCGAAGGCGCCCTCGAGCATTTCATAACGACCTTTCAGGCAAAGTTCCCGAAGGCGACCGAATGCCTGGAGAACGATCGTGAAGAGCTGCTCGCCTTCTGCGAGTTTCCCGCCGAGCACTGGAAGCACATCCGAAGCACCAACGTGATCGAGAGCGTGTTTGCCACCGTGCGGCTACGGACGAAAAAGACCAAGGGATGCGGCACTCGGATCGCAACGCTGACCATGGTCTTCAAGCTCATCGGTGAAGCCGAAAAAAGCTGGAGGAAGATAGATAGCTGGAAAAAACTGCAGTTGGTTCAAGAAGGACGCCGATTCGTCGACGGAGAGCTCCAAGAGGAACTGGCAGCGTAATCGCAGGACTGGAGGGTATGTCCCCGTCCACCAAGATTGACAATATCTCCCGGAAGGCTTGACGCTCACTTTGCCCGTCAGCGGCTTCAAAGCCTCGCGTAGGATCTCAACTTGATTTCTTCCGTACACCTCGAGCACATCCGACTGGGCGTAGTGCCCGCAGCTCCCGATCGCTTCTGTAAGATTGCGTCCCTCAGTTCGTGGGCGGTCCCTCATATTAGCCGCCCCGATAGAACCGATTTCAGGCCCGTAGTTTCCAGGTTCTCAACTTCCGCAGCTCGCCACCAATCTGGGGAGAGGGTTGGTAGGCGTCGGGCATGCCCTTTCGAAGCTCCTTGAGGATCTGAAACGCCGAATCGGCGTCGGCGAGGCCGTGGCGCATGAGCCACCAGCCACCGATCACCCTGTACGCCCGTGCCTACCCAACCAGTGGAAGTGGACCGGATTGCCTTTGGCAAGCGAGTCGTGGACGAAGCCGAGCGCCCGACGAACCATTGTGTCGTCGGGGCCGGGAAAACGACGGTCCAAGCGCCGGTGGTGCAGTAGCCGGGGATCTCGCGAGAGGTGCTGTCATGGCCGCAGCCGCCCGAGTCGCATGCTCGTAGCCGCACCGGCGCGCGGCCCTCCCGCGTCGTAGGCCCACAGTCTTCTGCCGAAAAACAGTAGTTTTCGCTTGCGTTCGCCCCTGCCTTCATCGATCATTGGTGCGCACCCCTATCCCGGGACATCGAGAGCAATGTCGGCGGCAGCGCAGCGCCTTCCGGCAAGGGGGGCAGTAGCGTAGGAGCCGCTGCATTCCGCGTAGGAGCGACGGAAGGGCGCGTAGGAGACATTGAACGCCGGGTAGGAAGCACAGCACGGCTCGTAGGAGCGAGCGAAGACCGGGTAGAAACGACCGAAGGGCACGTAGGAGCGATAGAACGTTGCGTGGGAACGACGGAACGCCGCGAAGGAGCGACAGAACGACGGGTAGGAACCGCCGCAGGTCACGAAGGAGCGATAGCAGCCCGCGAAGGAACCGCTGAACGACGCGTAGGAGCGACGGAAGGCCGCGAAGGAGCCGCGGAAGCCTATCCCGTCCCCGGGATCCGGGGGCTTTTCCGATATAAACGTCTTTCCGAATCGACCAAAAGGAGAGTGTCCATGGCGAACTTGAAGGGCGGATTGGGCGAGTTTCTGCGGCGCTCGCGGGTGCTGATCGAGAATGCGCGGGGCGTGCCGGCGCTCGCAGGGGTGCTGGTCGACTACGGCTACACCGAGGCGAAGCTCGCGAAGGGGGCGCAGCTTTTGACCGAGGCGGAGGCGCTTTCGACCAAGCGCGCGAAGGATTCGGGAGAGTCCCGCCAGGCGACCGAGGAGCTGAACGCGGCATGGGAGGCTGCGAACAACGCCTACGTGAAGGCGCTGAAGGTGGCGCGAGTGGTCTTCGGGCAGGAGGCCAAGGCGAGCGCCGCGCTCAAGCTCTACGGGCCGCGCAAGCAGAGCATGGCCGGATGGCTCGATCAGGCTCGGACCTTCTACGGAAACGTTCAAGGCGACGCTTCCTTAAGCGATCGATTGAAGACCTTCGGCTACACGGAAGCAAAGCTGGGCGCAGAGGCGGCCCTGGTGGATGGCGTGCGAGCAAACCTCCAAAATCACGCCCATGAGAGCGGAGCCGCCCAGGAGTCGACGGTGGGGCGCGACAAGAAGATCGCGGAGCTCGACCAGTGGGTGAGCGATCTGCGCGCGATCTGCAAGGTGGCCTTTGCAGAGAACCCGCAGCAGCTCGAGGAGCTGGGAATCGTGGTGCTGAACGCGCCGCGGAAGAAGAAGGCCACGGCAGCCTCGGCTGCGAAGCCGTGAGAAGAGGGCAGAGGTAACCGCGACCCGCGGTACCTACGCAACGTGATGGTGCGGAGGCGCGCAACCGGCGAAGGGGAGCCAGCCGGACGCGCCTCTATCATCGGATCGGCGCTTCGCGGAATATTGACATCCGAAAGTTTCTTCAATACGCTTTGTGTGAATGGATCGCGGAAGTGGTGAACCCTTCGCACGGTGAACATACGCTTTTACATCGATCCTGAATCCGGCGAACCCCACATCGTGCGGCACGGCGTCAGTGAAGAAGAGGCGAGCGAAGTGCTGGCACGTCCATTGGAGGACCGTCCTGGATCGGAAGGGTCGCGTATCGCATTAGGTCAAACCGCTTCAGGGCGCTATCTTCGTATTGTTTACGTTCCCGATCCAGAACCCAATTCCGTGTTTGTGATCACTGGTTACGATCTCGGGCCGAAGGCAAAGCAGGCGCTCCGACGACGCCGGAAGAGGAAATCATGAAGAAACAGAATAGGTTCCCGCCGGGCTGGAACGAGGAGCGTGTTCGAAGGGTCCTAGACCAGTACGAGGACCAGACGGATGACGAGGCGCTTGCCGAGGATGAGGCGGCATTTGAATCGACTACCCACACGGTCATGGAAGTTCCCGTCGATCTCGTTCCGACTGTTCGGACACTGATCGCGACGCACCGGACCGCGTGACGGGAGGGCGTCGCACCAACTTCGTGGATTCGTAGAAAAGTAGAATACCTGTCGACGGATTAGCTGAACGCGCCGCGCAAGAAGAAGGCCGCGGCAGCCTCGGCTGCGAAGGCGTGAGAAGAGGGCGGAGGTAACCGCGACCCGCGGTACCTGCGACACGTGATCGTGCGGAGGCGCGCAACCGTCGAAGGGGAGCCAGCCGGACGCGCCTCCGGCTTCAGATGCGAGCTTCGTTGGCGATGAGCACTTCCAAGTTTACACTTCAGAAAGACGAAGAGATTGGGATGGAAGTAAGCGCCAAGGGGCTACGCTCGAAACGCGGCGACATCATCCACGTCCCGGACCGGATGTGCTCGCAGGAACAGGGCGGGGCGCACTTGAGGTCCAACGCCCGGTGTCATTCAATTGAACGACTGCCGGAACTCCAAAGGTGAAAGATTGGTCTTCTTGTTGAATAGCTTGCCGAAGGACTGGGAGCGTTCGAATCCCAGCCTGTAGCCGATTTCGCTGATAGTCAGGTCGGTTGTTGACAAATCCGCCTTCGCCTTTTGATTCAGTCTGTCGTGTATGTGTTGGTGCGTGCTCCTGCCTGTCAGAACTTTCAGGAGGCCGCTCACCTACTTGGGGGAGGGCGGGACCTAGGCGGGTTGGCCCGGTGGGGGGCCTCATAGACGCGGCGGTCGCGGTACGGCATACTCCTTTCGTGGATCAGATCATCGGCGCGGCCCCGGGCGGCGGCTTCCGTCCCGTAACCGAGGCGATTCTGACGGAGCTTGCAGGGCTCTGCGGCGCTGCCAACGTCATCGCCGAGGACGCGAAGGCCCTCGCGCGCTACGGTCACGATCAGGTTCCCGAGGAGCGCTACGCCCACGCCCCCGAGGTCGTCGTCATGCCGGGGAGCACGGGCGAGGTCGTCGAGGTCATGCGCCTCGCCACCCGCGAGCGGATTCCCGTTACCCCGCGCGGGGCGGGAAGCGGGCTTTCCGGGGGAGCCGTGCCCCTCTTCGGCGGGATCTGTCTTTCCTTCGAGCGGATGAACCGAATCCTCGAGATCGACACAAAGAACCTCGTCGCGGTCGTCGAGCCGGGGGTGGTGACGAACAAGCTCGATGACGCTCTCCGCCCCTACGGGCTTTTCTTCGCCGGCTATCCCATGAGCGAGGAGTTCTGCTTCATCGGGGGCAACATCGCGGAGAACGCGGGCGGCGGCCGGGCGATCAAATACGGGGTGACCGGGCGCTACATCACCGGGCTCGAGGTTGTTCTCCCCTCCGGCGAGGTCCTTTCGCTCGGCGGCAAGCGCTTGAAGGACGTTACCGGCTACGACCTCGTGAGCCTCATGGTCGGCTCGGAGGGAACCCTCGGGGTGATCACCAAGATCTTCGTGCGTCTCATGCCGCGTCCCTCCTACCGGGCGACCACCGCGGCGCTCTTCGCGGACGCCCGAAGCGCGATGGCGGTCGTGCCCGCGATCATGACCGGCGGCAGGATCGTCCCCACCTCGATCGAGTTCATCGACCGCTCGAGCCTCGCCGAAGCCTGCAAGCAGCTCCACGAAACCATTCCCTACGAGGAGGCGGGAGCCATGCTCCTTCTCGAGGTGGACGGAACTCACGAGTCGCAGGTGCGCGCCGATGCCGAGGCTTTGCGGGCCGTCTGCCGCACGCATTCCCCCTTGGCCCTCATCCTCGCGGAAAGCGATGCCGAAAGCGATCGCCTTTGGAAGATCCGAAAGAGCGTGCCCTGGGCACTCAAGCGTCGCACCCCCGATCAATCGATCGAGGATATCGTCGTGCCGATTGCCGCGATCCCCGACCTCCTCGAGGAGTTCCGCCGCCTGGAGGGGATCTACGGGGTGGCGATTCCCTGTTTCGGGCACGCGGGCGACGGGAATCTCCATGCCCACGTTCAGAAGAATCCGTCATGGCCGCGCGAGGAGTGGGAAGCGCGCGAGCCGGGGATCCTGACCGAGCTCTACGAGATGGTCGCCCGCCTGGGCGGGACGATTTCGGGCGAGCACGGGATCGGCCACAAGCGGAAGCCCTACCTCCCGCTGGTGATGAGCGACCGGCAGATCGAGCTCATGCGGCAGATCAAGCGCGCCTTCGATCCGGCCGGCATTCTCAACCCGGGGAAGATCTTCGACTAGCAGGGTGCTGACAGAGTAATTGACGCGCTGCCAAAACGGCGCTTTCTAGGGTTTCTTGCCCGAAACTGGTTCGTGAAGACGCCGTTTTGGCAGGTACCACCTTAGTTTGTCAGCAACGTGCTAGCGCCGCAGCAGCTTGCGAAAGATGCCGCAGGGGCATCCGCGGCAAGAATCTGCGAACAAAGGAACAGCAAAGGTGCCGCTATCCATACGCATCCGTCTCTCCCTCGTCATGTTTTTCCAGTCCGCGGTGAACGCGGCGGTCTTCCCGATCCTGAGCCTCTACCTTTCGGCCTACCTCCACTTCAGCGGCTCACAGAGCGGGCTGGTCATGTCGATGACCGCCGTCGCCGCCTTCGTGTCGCCGCTCATCGGGGCCTTCGTCGCGGACAGAATCGTCCGCGCCGAGCGGCTCTACTCCCTGTGTCAGCTGCTGGCCTCGATCATCATGCTGGTTCTTTCCTTCGAGCGGAGCTTCCCCTCGGTTCTTCTCGTCTACCTCGCCTTCGCGCTCGTCTACGGTCCGAGCAATGCCTTGGCGACCGCGATCGTCTTCCACCACTCCCCGGATGCAAAGCGCGGCTTCGGGGGAATCCGGGTGTGGGGAACGATCGGCTGGATCTCGGTCGCCTGGGCCTTCGGATTTCTGTGGCTCCGGGCGGGTGGGGGAGGCCACGAGGTGATCGACCGGCTTCCCGGCTCCCTGCGCCTCGCCTCGATCACATCGCTCACGGTGGGCATGTTTGCCCTTGCCCTGCCCGCGCGGGCCGTCCCCTTGAGGAGCGGACCGCCGACCTTCCTGCCTCTCGAGTCGATCAGGATCCTGCGCCGCCCCGCAATCCTCCTCTTCCTGCTCTTCAGCCTGCTCGAACAGAGCATGGACTCCTACTACTACTTCGGGACCTCGCTCTTCCTGCGCCACCTCGGTTACGGGCCGGGGCTCATCCTGCCCCTCATGAGCCTCGGGCAGATGACGGAGATCGTCACCATGGTGCTCCTTGGGCGCCTCCTCGGGCGCCTGCCCTTCAGGGCGATGTTCGCGATCGGGGCTTCCGCCGAGCTTGCGCGATTCGCGATCTTCTTCGTCGGCGCGCCCCCCGCCCTCGTGATCGCAGGGCTCGCCATGCACGGGATCGCGTTTGCCGGTTTCTTCGGCAGCGCCTACATCTATCTGGATCTCCAGAGCACGCCGAGCGCGCGGACGGGGGTCCAGCAGCTCTTCGCGATCGCCACGGGGGGCTTCGGAAGCCTCTTGGGGAATCTTCTCGCCGGAAGGATGCTGGATCTCGCCTCGGCGGGAGCCGGGGGCACGAACTGGCGGCTGTTCTGGGCGATGCCGGCAGGGATCGCCGTGGTGGTCGTCTCGGGGCTCCTGACGCTCTTCCAGGAGGCGCGTCCGCGGCGGGTTGACGCCGCGCCCGCCCACGGCAGATAGGTTGCCCGCCGACCTATGCTGGTCGTGACGCGAGGACGCCGGGTAGGGCGAGCGCAGGGCCGCTCGGCGGCGGGAGATGGGTCGCGGGGTGCCCCGAAACGCGGCTGCGCCTTCGGGCGCCCCGCGGCACGCTCTCCCCGGCGCGAGAGGGTGCGCCGGCACGGGAGGCGACGGCGAAAGCCGGAAAGTCAGCTATCCCCGGTGCGAGAGGGTGCGCCCCACCGCCTCATGCCAGCCGGCGAGCATCTCCGAGCGTCGCTCGGCCGTCATCCGCGGCTCGAAGGCGGTCGAGGCGGAAGGAAGCGACCGAATCGCGTCGAGATCGCGGTAGAGCCCGATGGAGAGCCCCGCAGCGAGGGCTGCCCCAAGGGCCGAGGCCTCGACCACGCCGGTCCGGACCACGGGTACTCCGAGAAGATCCGCCTGCATCTGCATGAGCAGGTCGTTGCGGGTCGCCCCCCCGTCGACGCGCAAGGTCGCGAGGCGGATGCCGGAGTCCGCCTCCATGGCAGCGACCAGATCGCAGACTTGGAGGGCGATGCTCTCGAGGGCGGCGCGAACGACGTGGGCCTTCGTGCTGCCGCGCGAGAGCCCGAGGATCGAGGCGCGGGCGCCCGAGTCCCAGTAGGGGGCGCCAAGCCCCGAAAAGGCGGGTACGAGGTAGACCCCCGCGCTTCCCGCGACGCTTCTGGCTATCTCCTCCGAGGAGGCCGAGTCGGGGATCAGCCCGAGGCCATCGACGAGCCAGCGGATCGTGTCGCCTGTCGAATGGATGTTGCCTTCGAACACGTAGTCCACGTGCTCTCGCAGGCCGAAGCCGACCGACGCGACCACCGAGCGTCCGGCGGGAAGGGGCGCTCGCCCGACGTTCATCATGATCGAGGATCCCGTGCCGTAGGTCGCCTTCGCCTCCCCGCGCCCGAAACAGCGCTGGGCGAAAAGGGCGGCATGGGAGTCGCCGAGCACGCCGCAGATCGGGAGCTCGCTCGGAAGGGCGCCCTCCGCCCTGGTCGTGCCGAAGCGCTCGTCGGCGCGCAGGAGCGCGGGCGCCATCGAGCGCGGTATCTGAAAGAGCTCGAGGAGCTCGTCGTCCCAGTCGAGGCTCGAGAGATTGAACAGGAGAGTCCGCGAGGCGTTCGAGAGATCGGTTGCGTGGACTCGGCCCCCCGTGAGCCGGTAGATGAGCCAGGAGTCGATCGTGCCGAAGGCGAGCCTGCCGCTTTCAGCCTCCTCGCTCGCCCCCGGGACGTTCGCGAGGATCCAGGCGATCTTGCTCGCCGAGAAGTAGGGATCGAGCCTGAGCCCGCTCTTCCCCCTGACCATCTCCTCGTAGCCGGACTCAACGAGTCGGCGGCAGTGCTCCGCCCCACGCCCGCACTGCCAGACGACTGCATTGGAGATCGCGCGCCCGCTCGTCCGACTCCAGACTATCGCGGTTTCGCGTTGGTTGGTGATCGCGAGGGCGGCCAAGCGCGAGGAGCGCTCGCCGAGCTCGGCGACCACCGCGCGAATTGCCTGAAGCGTGTTGGCGTAGAGCTCCTCGGGGTCGTGCTCGACCCAGCCGGGTCGGGGATAGATCTGCCGGTGCTCGAAGGAGGCCTGGGCCGCGATTCGGGCGCCCGCGTCGAAGGCGATCGCCTTGGTGGCCGAGGTGCTCTGGTCGACCGCGAGAACGAGGGGGCCGTCGCTGGAGCTCGCCATTGGTTTCTCCTCGCTACTCGTGGTGGTAGCAGTCCCAGCCGAGATAGCGGGTGACCGCCTCATTCACCGCGCGGGCATGAAGGCCCCTCACCATGGCGGTATGGTGCTCGAAGCCGCCTGTGGAGAGGTGGTGCATGAGGGCCTGAAGCTTCGGTATGCGGCACACCGCAATTCCACCGGCCATCGGGAAGGGGTCGTCGGTGAACTCCCCCTCTCCGACGTAGGCGCGGATCCTGCCGTGAAGGTCGTCGGTCGACATCCGGAAGTAGGTCATCGGGCCCGCCTTCACCTTGCCCTTGATCGCCCCGAAGCTCCTCTCGCGCCCGAGGGTCGCGCCGAGGATGTCGAGCTCGGAGATCTCGATCTCGCCGTCGACGAAGCCCTTCGGATAGTTGCCGCAGTGGGTGCAGACGCACATGTCCCGGTCCTCGCCGTAATTGTTGTTCCAGTCGAGGAGGGCTGCAGGCTTCCCCGCGGCGAGGGCGAGGGCGTACATCGAGATGGCGCCGGCGATGTCCACCTCGCAGGCCCCGGGGGTAAGCTCCTCGCCGGTCATGCTCATGACGGTGCAGGTCGCACAGCCCCAGTTGAGCTGCACGGAGCTCCAGCACTGGACCGAGTAGGCGTCGAGCTCGTTTGCGCGCACCCAGTTGGAGATCACCAGCGAGAGCTTCGCGTTCTTGAGGATGCTCTCGCTCGGGATGTGAACCGGGATCTTGCCGTAGGCGCGGATGCGCTCCTCCATCTCCTTCACCTCCCGCGCGGAGTCGTCGAGGCGCTGGGCCGCGAAGATGATCTCGGAGAGGTCGACCGGCACGACCGTGATCCCGGAGGCCTGGAGGAGCCGCTCGCTCACCCGCATGGTCTGGAAGGGGGCGGGGCGCGCCCCGATCGCGCCGATGCGTGCCTTGCGCAGACCCCCGGCCACCCGGCAGACCCCCGCGAAGTAGGCGAGGTCCTCGTCGAAGTGGGCGCTCTCGATCGGGTAGGTGTGGAGGGAGGTGTTCGTGAAGGGGATGCCGTAGTTATAGAGGTTGTTGCACACCGAAAGCTTGCCGCAGAAGGCGTCGCGGCGGTGCTTCAGGTCTACCTTCGTCGGGTCGTCGTCGCTTGCCTGAACGAGGACCGGTACCTTGAGCCCCGAACCCTTGAGGGCCTCCACAACTCCGATCTCGTCGCCGAAGTTCGGAAGCGAAACGATGATCCCGTCTATGCTGTCGGCCCGCTCGCGAAAGAGCTTGGCGCACTTCTTGCCATCCTCCGCCCCCTCGACCGCGCCGGTGGGCGTCGCATCGGAAGGGAGGATGACCGCCTCGTAGCCCAGTCGCTCGAGGCGCGCGAGAAGCTGCCTCCGTCCCTCGCGCGCAAGCTCCGGGTTGAAGAAGCCACGGGTACCGACGATAACGCCGAAGGTGAGTCTTTCTTTCACTTTCGAACTCCTCCTAATGTTTGCTTTTTGTCGACCGAATGGACGCTATTCTACACCAGCCTCTCGAATTTTGGAAGCGGGAAGAAAAGAAAAGCTGATCCTCGGAGTCCGAAGAGCGGCGGGCCCGCCGATCGCGTGGGGCGTCCTATCCCGCGATGATGACGGCGACGCCCAACTTCTGCAGGGCCGCGCGGCACTCGACGGAGATTCCGTCGTCGGTGATGAGGTAGTCGACGAGCTTGATGCTTCCGAGGGAGGCGAAGCTGTGCTTGCCGAACTTCGTCGAGTCGGCGACGAGATAGACCTCGCTGGCGGTCTCGATCATCGCCCGCTTGACCGGGATGTCGCTCAGGCCCGGGTAGGTGAGCTCGTTGTCTTCCGAGATACCACCGGTCGCGAGAAAAAGCTTGTCCACGTGGATCTGGTCGAAGAAGGCGGCGGCCTTCTCGCCGGTGAGGGAGAGGGTCGGCGCTTTGAACTCTCCCCCGGTCATCATGATCTCAAAGGTGGGGTTGGTTCCGAGGAGAAGGGCGATGTTGAGGGCATTGGTAATGATGCGCAAATCGCGCCGGCCGCTTAAGTTCTTTGCGACCTCGGTCGT
>DAHVAK010000163.1 GCA_027314665.1 Spirochaetales bacterium | reverse complement strand
CCCGTCGTCAAAGCGGCAGGCGCGAGGGCCCGCGCGCCCTGACCGCGCGGCGGGCCGGCCTCGCTTTGGGCGGGCGGAGGGCGGCTACGGCCGCTCGGCGGAAGCGGCCCCGTCGAGGAAAGGCCGCAGGTACGCTTCGTCGATCGGACGCCCGCCCGCCCCCCTCCCGAGCTTTCGATCGGGGCGGTAGTCCCCGTGGAAGTCGGAGCCGGCAGTCACGAACAATCCCGCCGCGCGGGCAAGAACGGCAATGCGATCCGCAACGGGAAGCGGGGCGTTGGCGTGGTAGGCCTCGATTCCCTCGATGCCGATTGCCTTGAAGCCTTCGATGAGCCCGGCGAGGCGCCCCAAGCTTACCTTCAGGGTAAGGGGGTGCGCGACGATCGCCCTGCCCCCCGCCTCGCGGATCAATGCTGCGACCTCCGCCGGCTGGAGGTTCTCGCGCCTGGCGTAGAAGCGCTTTCCGGATGCTAGATAGCGGTCGAAACCCTCCTGAATCGTGCGGACAATCCCGCGCTGGACCAGAAACTCAGCAAAGTGGGGCCGACCGACCACGGTCCCGACGGCGATCTTCTGGATATCGGCCATGGTGGCTGCGATGCCCGCCTTCTGCATCTTCTCGATTATCCTCTTGTTTCGCTCGGTGCGCCTCTCCCGCATCTCGATGAGCCGTTGCTCGATCCTTCCGTGCCAGTCGGAGAGTCCGATTCCGAGGATGTGGAGCTTTCCCGGCGAGAAGGCGGCTTCGAACTCCACTCCTCCCAAGAAGCGAATTCCCGCCGGACGGCAGGATGCGAGCGCCTCGTCGAGGCCGGCGACTGTGTCGTGGTCCGTGAGGGCGAGGGCGGTAAGCCCCGAGGATGCTGCAAGACGGACGAGCTCGCTGGGGCTCAAGGTGCCGTCCGACCGGTCGGAGTGAGTATGCAGATCGATCACATCACCAGGATACTCGGAAAAGCAAGACGGTCAAGTTTCGCTGCTATTTCCTTTGTCCAGAGCCGATAAGAACTTACGAGACCGAAGGTGGAGGACTTGGGCACATGCGTCTTGCGCTCTTCACTGTTTCATCACTTTTTGCTACTAATAATTCAATATATGGTATCATTGTCCGGTATGCCTTCTACGCCGGGATGATGGGAGCAGACAGGAACCAAGATGCCTAAGTCGGTAGCCTTCAAGTCAAATTCGATTGTCTACTTCAAGGGCGATACGAGCGACAAGGTTTATCTGCTGAAGACTGGCAAGATCAGCCTCAAGTACAATGACATCGAGACCGGGCAGGAGTTGTACGATCTCATCCAGACCGGCGAGTTCTTTGGGGTCAAATCCGCCCTCGGCAAGTATCCGCGCGAGGAGACCGCCGTCGTCCTGCACGACGCCGACACGATCGTCTTCACGGTTCCAGAGTTCGAGCAGGTCGTGCTGAACAACACCCGGATCATCATGAAGATGCTGAAGGTCTTCTCCAATCAGCTGAGACGGATCCACAAACAGGTGCGGGATCTCATCTCCAACGACGAACAGGTGGAGAACCACGAGGCGGGGCTCTTCAACATCGGCGAATACTACCTCAAGTCCAAGCGCTTCAGCCAGGCCCTCCATGCCTTCCGGCGCTACCTGACCTACTATCCTTCGGGAGCCTTCGCTCAGCAGGCTCTCCTGAACACCGAGGCCGCCGAGCGCTACGCAAAGGCAAGCGGCACCTCAAGCGCTTCGCCCCGGGCGGCGGCGCCCGCGGGAGCCATGGCGAAGGAAGGAGCCGCGAGCGCGGCATCAAGCAGGGGCGGAGGGGGAGGGGCTGCGGTCGCGACGGCCCCGCGTCCTTCGGGGGGCAGCGGAGAGCTCTCCGACGTCGCCCAGCGCTACTACAACGGGGTCAGCCTCTTCAGCCAGCAGAAGTACGCGGAGGCCCTCTCCGAGTTCAAAGACATCATTTCCTCGGGGCAGGACGAGGAGTACGTCGCGAAATCCATCTTCGAGGTGGGGCGCTGCCTCTACTCCCTGCAGGACTACGACAAGTGCATCGCCCACTTCACGACCATGATCCAACGCTATCCCCGGCATCCCGACATCATCGAGGCGCTCTACTACGTGGGCAGCTGCTACGAAGACAAGAATGACCCGGACAAGGCAAAAGGTTTCTACAAGAAAATCCTCGCGATGTCGCCGGAAGACGCCCCCGTAAATCGGAAGGCCCGAAAGGCTATTCGCGGGCTCGAGGGAAGATAGCATGGCACTCGATCTTTCAATGTTGAATCGCTTCGCGGTGAGCTTTCAGAAGAACGAGGTCATGTTCTGCGAGCACGAGCCGGGTGATACCTGCTATCTCATTCAAACGGGTCGAGTTCAGATCGTGAAGATCATGGGGGACATCGAGAAGATCATCGATATCCTCTATCCTGGCGAGATTCTCGGGGAGATGGCGATTCTCGAAGAGGCGCCGCGTTCGGCGACGGCGATCGCCCTCGATCCGGTTACGGCGCTTGAGTTCAACCGGGAGAACTTCGACGTCCTGATGCAGGGCAATCCCCAAATCGCCCTCAAGCTCCTCAAGCTCTTCACCAAGCGCATCTACGATCAGAAGCGCCGCTTCATGATCCTGACCCTTGACGACGTGCAAGCGAGGGTTGCGGATGTCTTTCTGATGCTCGCGGAGACCCAGGCGACCGCACCGACCGACAAGGACGAGCGGTCTTTCAATGCCACAATCGACGACATCGCCCATTGGGCGGGGATGTCGCCCGACAAGTGCCGGCAGGTGCTCAACCACTTCTCCTCTCAGCGGCGGGTCGAGATCTACCCCGACAAGATCGTGGTTCGCAACATCAACGACTTCGCGCGCTTTGTCGGCTCCCGCCGCAAGGCGAAGGTCGAATAGGCCGGCTCCTCGTCGGCGAGCCAGAAAAGGGAATTGAACCCTTGACCTGCTCATTACGAGTGAGCTGCTCTACCCCTGAGCTATTCTGGCTGATCGAAGCACGAGCATAACCAAAACGGCCGGAGTTTTCAAGCACCCCGACGCCGCGGGGCTCTACGATTCCCGGTGGAAGTCCCGCCGAGGCGTGGATGCGCCGCTTCGATCAAGCTTTTCCTATCGCGACCGATAATGATGACAGCGAGAACCATGCGAGGGGCCCGAATAGGGAGGGGTCGGCGCTCGCACTTGGAGGATCGATGTTACGCGGGATCTATACGGGCGCAAGCGGGATGATCGTCCAGATGCACATGATGGACGTTCTTGCGAACGACATGGCCAATGTCGACACCACCGGCTACAAGCGCGATACCTCGGTGACGAAGGCCTTCCCCGAGCTCCTGCTGCGCCGGCTCGACGACAACGGGGTGTACAAGTTTCCCTTCGGTTCGGCCGACTCGGCGCCCATCGTCGGAAAGCTCGGAACGGGGGTTGAGCTGAACGAGGTCTACACCGTCTTTCAGCAGGGGGCCCTCAAGCAGACAGGCAACCCCTTCGACATGGCGCTGACTGGCCCGGGCTTCTTCAGCGTGGAGACCCCGGAGGGGGAGCGCTACACGCGCAACGGCACTTTTCAGATTACGAAGGACGGCCTTCTGGTGGACGAGTCCGGCAATCCGGTCCTCGGTGTTCACGGTCTCATTCATTTGAAGATGAACAACTTCGTGGTCGACCGTCAGGGACGGATCTACCAGAACGCCGATTACGCGGGGGACCCCACCCGCCTCGTCTCGAAAGAGGGAAACGACTGGAAGAACACCCAGCTCGTCGATCAGCTGAAGATCGTCGACTTCGGCGATCGCCGCTACCTGAAAAAGCAGGGCAGCTCCCTGTGGAAGGCTACCGAGGAATCGGGTCCCCCCCATCTCGCCGAGCTCGGGGGTAAGACGCAGGTCCAGGAGGGCTTTCTCGAGGCGTCCAACGTGAACCCGGTTACCTCCATGGTTCGTCTCATCGAGGTCAATCGGGCATACGAGGCGAACCAGAAGACGATCCAAGAACAGGATGCCCTTGCGGGCAGGCTGATCAACGATGCCGTCAAGGTCTAGCGAGGAGAGGCGCGCAAGCCCGCGCGACAGGAGAAGTAAGCAATGATGCGAGCACTCTGGACCGGCGCGTCCGGGATGATCGGCCAGCAGTTCAACATCAACACGATCGCGAACAATCTGGCCAACGTCAACACCACGGGATTCAAGAAGAACCGGACCGACTTCGAGGACCTTCTCTACCAGACGAACCAGCTGGCCGGAACCCCTGCCACCGAGTTGACGGTCTACCCCACGGGAATCCAGATGGGCGCCGGAGTTCGCGTCTCGGCAACCCCGAAGGAGTTCACGCAAGGCCCCTTGGAGTCGACGGGAAGCGTCTCGGATCTGGCGATCGAGGGGGAGGGATTCTTTCGGGTGCTCAATCTCGACGGCACCTACGCCTACACCCGCGACGGCTCCTTCAAGATCGACGACAACGGTCAGCTCGTAACCTCCGACGGCTACCGCGTCCTGCCGGAGCTTATCCTTCCGCCGAACTTCGTACGCGACAGCCTCGCCATCTCGCAGGACGGGCGCGTTACCGTCAAGGTGGCCGGAAACGACACGCCGATCCAGGTCGGGCAAATCGAGCTCTATCGCTTCGTCAATCCCGTCGGGCTGGACGCGATCGGGCAGAACCTCTTCAAGGTGACCAATGCCTCGGGCCCCGCAATCGCGGGACGTCCGGGCTTCGATGGGATGGGATTGGTCGAGCAGAAGTACCTAGAGATGTCGAACGTCTCGGTTGTGCGCGAGATGGTGGACATGATCGTCGCGCAGCGGGCCTACGAGATGAACTCGAAAACGATCCAGACCTCCGACACCATGTTAGGCATCGCCAACAACCTGAAGCGGTAGCGGCTGACAGCCCATGGGCGCGGCGCGCGCGGTCGGTTCGCCCCTGAAGGGCCGGTAGGATGAAGATGCAGGTTCCCCGTCCAGTCTTGATGCTGCTGCTCCTCTCGGGGCTCGCAACCCAGAGGCTCCTCGCCTTGGAGATCTACCTGACGCAGCCGGTCGTCGAGGAGCAGCGGGCACGTACCTTCGCCGATATCTGCGTTACTCCGCAGTCGAGCGATCCCTCTGTCCAGCGGGCCCTCGATTCTCCGCTCCCGGAGCTCGACTCCCGTCCGGCCCTTATTCCCGCAAGGACCGTCAAGGCGCTTCTCGCTCCGCTGCTTCCGGAGTCTTTCGTGCTCGTGGGAAGCCGCTTCATCTATCTCCCGAAAAGCGTCACGGATCCGGGCGAGCGTGCCTTTGATATCGGCCTGCTGCGCCATCTCGACGCCGCAGTCCGTGACCCAAGCGTGCGGATCGACGTCGCAGTATACCCAGGTCAAGACTTCTCCGGGCTGACGGAGAGCCGGGGAATCGAGTTCCAGCTCCCGGCCGGGGCCTCCTCGCCGCAAGCCCTGACGCAGAACGAGTTCATCCAGTATCGGCTGCCCGGAGAGTTCGGCTATCGGACTGTGCCGGTCCGCATTGGGGCCTACGGCCCGGTCTCCTACGCGCGGCGCGCCATCGCAGCGGGGCAGAGCGTAACACGGGAGGAGGTCTCGACCCGCGAGGTCGACCTCGCCTCTTTGGGAGGTTCTCCCGTCGGGGCGATTCACGGGAACCTGACGGCGATCTCTGCGATTCCCTCGGGAAGCCCGATCCTGAGCGGAATGGTCCAGCGAACGTTGGCCGTGCGCACGGGGCAGACCGTGACCGTGACCCTCGAGCGAGGGGCGGTCGCCGTGAGCCTTCCGGGGAGGGCCTACGGCTCCGGCGGGCTCGGTGAGAGCGTCTCAGTGGGAGTGGGAACCTCCTCAACGCGCTTCACGGGGCGAATCGTCAGCCCTACGGAGGTTATCGTCGATGACAACTAGGCGCTTGGCTCTTGCCGCCGCTCTCGCCCTCGTGATTGCGCTGTTCGCCGGAGGCTTTGCGGCGGCGCAGGCGGCTCCGCCTCCCGCGGCCCCGACGACGCCGCAAGGGGCTCAGGGGGTGACGGGGGCGCAAGGGGCGCTTCCGGCGGCGGGAGGTGCTGCCGCCGGAGGGGCTCCCGCGGAAACGGAAGCTCTCACCGTGCGCCTGGCCGACCTCGCCTACATCCAGGGGGTCCGCGACAATCAACTCGTCGGGGTGGGCTTGGTGACAGGTCTTGCAGGGCGCGGCGACACGAGCAATTCGGTCATTCTCCAGAAGGCGGTCGCAAACCTTGCCTCGGCCTTCGGGATTCAGGTGACGCAGAGCGACATTCGAAGCCGCAACTGCGCGGTCGTGACGGTGACCGCGACCCTTCCCCCCTTCGCGCGTCCCGGGGACCCCATTCCGGTCACCGTGTCGAGCATCGGCGACGCGACCGACCTCCGAGGCGGGATTCTCCTACAGACGAACCTGCGCGCGGCCAACGGACAGGTCTACGCCGTGGCCCAGGGGTCGGTCGCGTCGACCGACAACACGAGCGTGCGCACCGTGGGCGAGGTTCCCGACGGGGCAATCGTCGAGCGGGGCGTCGACACCAGTTTCGTGAATGCGGGCAAGGTGGCAATCATCCTGCGCAACCCCGACTTCATCACGGCGGCCGCGACCGCCGCGGCGATTCGCAAGGCGTACCCCGCCGCGCAGGTGACGGCGGTCGACGGAGCCGAGGTCGATGTCGCGGTTCCGCCCGATCGCAGCGCCGATCCCGTGGGCTTCATCGCGTCGCTCGAGCAGTTGACCCTCACGCCGGACATGTCGGGGAAGGTTGTCGTCAATCCCCGTACCGGAGTCGTCGTGGTCGGTCAGAACGTGCGGATCGGCAAGGTAGCGGTCTCCTACAAGAATGCCCGCATCACGATTGGGAGTACCGACATCGAGAGCCCCTACTACGGGCTCAACCAAGGGAAGAATCCCTTCGTGATCAACAACACGGCAACGGTCAATGATCTGGTCGAGGTGCTCCAAGACGCCGGTGTGAGCGGGGACACGATCATCGAGATACTCAAAGCGATCGACCGAGCTGGCGCCCTCTACGGCAAGCTCATCGTCATGTAGCGGAGGAATTGGAGAGATGGCAATCAACAACGCCGCATTTCTCGGCTTCGACAACCTTCCGGTAGTGCCCCCGAGGGCCGAGAAAGTGGGAAGTCACTTCGACAAGAAGCTCTACAGCGCCTGCCAGGACTTCGAGGCGGTCTTCGTGAATCAGATGCTCGATTCCATGCGTGCGACCCTCGACAAGCACGGGTTGTTGAGCGGCGGAATTGGCGAGAACATCTACAAGGATATGCTCTACCAGCAGTACTCACAGACGATGGCAAAGACCGCGCACTTCGGTATTGCCCGCCTGCTCTACAACCAGCTTGCCGCGAAACCCCAGTAGGGAAGTTGCACTCCGTGTCTCGTCGGCGGGCGACAACGTATTCTAAAGGATACAGAGTCGCCGCCGGACGGCAAACCGGATTGCCGCTCATCAATCTAAATACCTATGAATCAATAAGTTACTTTCAATGATGGACTTGCTCGGGGTGCTGGCATAGTTCTTGCATCATGATAGACGGAGTTACCTATGAAGAGATGCAGAGCCAAGAGTGACGACACCCTTCGGGAGTACTACAATCAGATCAAGCGGACCCCCCTCCTCACTTTCGAGGAAGAGCTTGAGCTGTCACGGAGAATTCAGGGGGGCGACGAGCTGGCGCGGAAGAGGCTCATTGAGGCAAACCTGCGCCTTGTCGTGAAGATCGCGAAGTCCTACGTCACGAGCGACGTGGGCTTTCTGGACATTGTTCAAGAGGGCAACATCGGCCTGATAAAGGCCGCTTCGAAATACGACTATCGGAGAAACGTCCGCTTTTCGACCTATGCGGCCTGGTGGATCAAGCAGTCGATCGTCCGCTCGCTCTCCAACAAGCGGCGGGCAATCCGGCTTCCGCACCGAAAGGAGGAGGCACTGAAGAAGATCCAGAAGACCTTCTTCAGCCTCAGCCAGCAGCTTGCTCGCGAGCCCTCCACCCGAGAGGTTGCCGAGGAGCTGCACATGAAGGAAGACGACATCGTGTCGGTCTTGAGCGTTTCCGGAAACGTCGCATCCCTTGATAGCGAGATCGGCAACGATTCGGGCACCCTCCTGGACCTCGTTGAGGACTACTCCTTCAATCCGGATCGGGAGCTGTTCGAAAAGGACATGCACCAGGAGACCCTGAGGTTTCTCGAGCACCTCGTCGGCAAGGAGAAGCGAATTCTCCTGTACCGCTATTCCTTCTTCGACGGCAAGAAGTACACCTTGAAGCGCATCGGAGAGGAGATGGGAATCTCCCCCGAGACCGTGCGACAGATCGAGATGCGGGCGATCAAGAAGCTGCGCGAGCATGCCGAGGAGCTGCGCGAATACGTCTACAATTGAGCGGAACAACTTGACGCATCCCGAAGCTTCGACATAACCTCCCGTTGTGGAAGAAGGGGAGAAGAGCCCGAAACGGAGCTCGCGCGGAAAGGGAAAGGGGCGGAGCAACCGAAGGCTCTGGGCGCTGTATGGGGTCTTGGTCGTGATCGCCGCGCTGCTTGTGGTGATCACGGCCGAGCTCACGCGCTCGCGGCAGCCCCCCGTCGCCCTGCCTCCCCTTGGCGCCACCGAAGAGCGATCCCTTCCCGGCAATGCTCCCGAGGTTCTTTCTCGGCAGGCGCCGGTCAAACCGGATCCCTCGGGGGGGCCGGCGCTTGCGGTAAGGAGCATGGCGAGGGAGCGCCCACGGGAGCGCGGGATCCTCATCTTCGTGATCGACGACGTCGGATACAACCTCAACGAGCTCAAGCCGTTTCTCTCCCTTCCGGGACCCCTCACCCTCTCCATTCTCCCGCAGCTTCCCGATACCCGGAGGGCTTTTCAGATGATCACCGAGGCCGGGAAGGTTGCGATCCTCCACCAGCCGATGGAGGCGCTCGCCGCGATCAACCCTGGGCCCGGCGCGATCTACGCCACCATGAGCCAGGGGCAGGTTGACGAGATTCTCACGCAGAACATCGCGGAGCTCCCCGGCATCGAGTGGATGAACAACCACGAGGGTTCGAAGATCACAAGTGACCGTGCGGTGATGGATTGGGTGCTCTCCTTTGCGAAGGAGCACCACATTCAGTTTCTCGACAGCCGCACGACCAGCGCATCGGTCGTGGAGTCGGCAGCCCAGGGGCTGGGGCTTCCCTATTTCGAGCGCAACGGCCCCTTCCTTGACGACAGTGTCAACCGCAAGGCCATTACGGCCTACATCGAGGCCGGCGCTCAGGTCGCCGAGCGCGAAGGCTATGCGATTATGATCGGTCACGTCTGGGATCGCGACCTTCCGGGCATCCTCTCTTGGATCTATCCGAAGCTTCTCGCAGAAGGATTCCGCTTTGATACGCTGCGGGCGCTTCCTGAGTTGGTGAAGGACCATGAAAGTACTGGGAATTGAGAGCTCTTGTGACGAGTGCTCGGCGGCAATAGTCGAGGACGGCAAGCGGATTCTCAGCAACATCGTGGCCACGCAGATCGAAATCCACCGGCCCTACAGCGGGGTGGTTCCCGAGATAGCCTCGCGCACGCACACGGAGTGGATCCTCCCGGTGGTGCGGAGCGCCATCGCGAAGGCCGGCATCGCCGAAAGCGAGATCGACGGAATCGCGGTAACGAGCCGCCCGGGTCTGGTCGGATCGCTTCTCGTGGGCCTTTCGTTTGCCAAGGGCTACGCCTATTCGCGCGGCATTCCCTTTGTCGCGATCGATCACATTCTCGCCCACCTGTATGCCCCGCATCTTGAGTTCGAGATCGAGTATCCCTTCATCGGGCTGCTGGTTTCCGGCGGCCACACGATCATCTGCGTGGCGGAGAGCGTAGAGGACCTTCGGGTGCTTGGAACGACGATCGACGACGCCTGCGGCGAGGCCTTCGACAAGATCGCGAAGTTCTACAACCTGGGCTACCCCGGGGGTGTGGCGATCGATCGGCTCGCCCAGAAGGGAAGGAGCGAGGCCTTCTCCTTTCCCTTTCCCTCCCTCCACAAGGGGGATCACCGCTACGACGTTTCCTACTCCGGACTGAAGACTGCAGCCGCCAATCAGCTCGACCAGTTTTGGAACCGGGCCTACGAAAAGAGCCCCGAGAATATCGCGGCCTCCTTCCAGAAAACGGCCATCGACATCCTGCTCTCGCGGCTAGAGCGGGCGATCGAGGACACGGGGATCCGGCGGGTCGTGGCGGGGGGAGGCGTTGCCGCGAACTCCTACCTTCGCAAGTGCCTTTCCGAGCGAAAGGACCTGCAGGTGGCCTTTCCTTCCCTTGCCCTATGTACGGACAACGGGGCGATGGTGGCCGGCCTCGGCCACTACTACCTCGCGCGCGGAGAGCGCTCACCCCTTGGGACGACGGTGTCGGCCCGGGTGGCGCGCTTCAAGCGCGGCTACCCCTAGTAGAGATCCCGCCAAGCGCACGAAAGCGAACGTTGACACTCTGAGCTCCCGATCGCTACACTCATCCGCATTGTGCTATCGCAGAGGAGCTGCTATGGGCGCCGATTTCGACCTCGACACTGCCATCCGCAAGATCAAGGGATTCCCGAGGCCTGAGATTCTTTTCTACGACGTCACCGGCATCCTGATTAATCCGACAGCGTTCCGCTTCTGCATCGATTCGATTGCGCGCCTTACCTCCGGGATCGAGGTCGATGCGGTCGCTGCAATCGAGGCGCGAGGGTTTGTCTTTGCCGCCCCCATCGCCGAGCGTCGCGGCGTGCCTCTCATCCTCGTGCGCAAGAAGGGCAAGCTTCCCGGAAAGACCCTATCCCGGCGCTTCCAACTCGAGTACGGGGAAGACGAGATTCAGGTGCACGTCGAGGACGTGAAGCCCGGATCGCGAATTCTCGTCATCGACGACCTCATTGCGACCGGCGGGACCCTCAGGGCGGCGGTTGACCTTCTTCGAGAGGCGGGGGGAGTGGTGACCGACCTCTGCTGCATCATCGGATTGCCCTTTCTGAGCTACGAAGAGCTCTTCCGCGACGTGAGGGTGCAGACTCTCATCACCTATAACCATTGACAAACCAAATCGGTTTTTGTAGAGTAGCGCCAAGAATGCCCGGTTGTGTAATGGTAGCACGAAAGACTCTGGATCTTTTTGTGGGGGTTCGAGTCCTCCCCGGGCAGCGGGGTCCCTTCGTCTATCGGCTAGGACAGAAGACTCTCATTCTTCAAAGAGGGGTTCGATTCCCCTAGGGACTAACGATGAGTGCCGGCGCAAGCGCCGGCTTTTTTTCGGGGCGTTTCTGCCGCACAGGTGGCCCGAACCTCACTACCATGCAGGTGAAGAAGAGCGCAGCCAGGGCAATCGCGACGGCGCGAGCAGCG
>DAHVAK010000145.1 GCA_027314665.1 Spirochaetales bacterium | reverse complement strand
GGCGGCGGTCGCCCGGGGGCGACACCGCATCGCGCCCGCCGCGCGCAGAGAAATGGGGAGACGCCCCTTCGGCCGGCCCTCGAGTCACGACCCTCTCTTCGAGCCGCGGTACCACTCCCGAGAGAGGCGCGCGATCGCCTTCTTCTTTGCCTTCGTCTCGCGGCTCTTTCGCGCATCCCCCTTCTGCGCGGCGTAGGCAAGCTCGCGCTCCAAATCGAGGTAGCTCTGCCACCGCGCCGGATCCAACGCCCCCTCGGCGAGGGCCTGCTGAACCGCGCAGCCGGGCTCGCGGCGATGCGAGCAGTTGCCGTATCGGCAGGACTTCGCAAACTCCGCTACGTCGGAGAAGGATTCGTCGAGCGAGTCTTCCCGGCCCCAGAGTCCAACCTCGCGGAGCCCGGGGGTATCGATGAGGAGCCCCCCCGAAGGGAGGCGCATGAGGCTCCTCATGGAAGTGGTGTGGCGCCCACGAAGGTCGCTTGCCCGGGGGGCCGCCGTCGGAAGGAGCGCGGCCCCAAGAAGGCGGTTGATGATGGAGGACTTTCCCACCCCGGAGGGCCCCACGAGCGCGGCGGTCCGGCCCGCCCTGAGGCTGGCGGCAAGCTCGTCGCATCCCTGCCCCGTTGCCGCGCTCACGAGCAGAACGTCGACGCCGGGGGCGACCTCCTGCGCACGAAGCAGGGCGAGATCGGGCCGCTCGGCGAGATCGACCTTGTTGAGCACCACGACCGGGGTTGCCCCGCTCTCCCACGCCGCCGTGAGGTACCGCTCAACACCGCGAGAGGTGAAGTTCCGACCGCCGTCGAGAGCGCAGACGACGAGGATCAGATCCAGATTGGCGGCGAGGACCTGCTCGTCGGGATAATGGAGCGGGTCCGACGGCGCCCTGCGCATGAGGGCGTTTCGGCGCGGGAGCACCCCCCGGATCGGCCACTGCGGGCAGCGCTCGTCGGGCTCGACGAGAAGCCAATCGCCGGTGATCGGAAGGAGGCGCCGTGCCGCGAGCTCCTGCCTGAGCCGTCCGGTGAGCCCGCACCAATGCGCGCCCGAAAGCGTCGCCGCCAGGTAGCGCCCGCGGGTGTCGGCAATCACGCGCCCCGGGGTGACCCCTTTTTCCTCTCCGGACGGGGAAAGGGCGACCCCCAGGGCCTTCTCCCAGCCTTCGTCCCAACCCCACTCTGCAAGGCTCATAGCCTACCCCTCCAGGAGGCGCTCGATGAGCCTCTGTGACGGGAAAGGCAAGCTCACGAGCGGGCGCGCCGCGAGTCCGAAGAGCCGAACCTCGTCATCGTCGCCTGCGATGCGGTTGGAGCGCAGGAGCCCGCACCGCGCGCAGCGGTGAACAATCGCCCATTCCCCGTCCGCCCTGATCCACACTGCGATCGGTTCCATCTCGCCGCGGCATCCCGAGCTCCGATCACCGGGGCGCTGATCGACGTGGAGGCTCCAGAGGCAGAAGGGACAATGGTTGCGATGCTCGGTGCCGCTCGCCGCTTGAAGCACGACACGTCCGCAGTGGCTGCAGGGGAAGGGTCCGGTTTCCGTTTCCTGTCTGTCGATGATCCTTGACATCTTTGGTACTCCGCGGTCAACGCGGCCCGGCTGCGCGCGCGCCCGTCGCGAACGCGGCGATGAGCGCGCCGGCACACGTCGCCGACATGCATGGATGCGAGTAGCAAGGGAATGGAAGGGGGGTCTCCTGCGTGAAGTTGGCTCTTGAGCAGCCAGCGAAGGCCGCTTGAGCTCACGGGCAGAGTCGGATGCGACAAGCGAGCGGAACCGCATCGCAGCGATTCGCTCCGGAGGTGCGCAGCAGCCGCTGCCTATGCAGGAGACCGGACAGCCGAAACAGTCATTGACAGACCTCCCTCTGGCAATCGGGGATACGCGAAGTATGGCAAGGGAAGGGGCGTTTGTAAAGGCCTGCAGCGAAAGGGCCCTGCTTGCGGGAGGGCGTCCGCAGGGGTTTTTGTGGCCGGCTATGGTAGAATGGCCCGCATGACGGCAGGTGATGAAACGGAGGGTCGGCGATGAAAAGCCTGTTG
>DAHVAK010000143.1 GCA_027314665.1 Spirochaetales bacterium | reverse complement strand
CGGCGACATCTATTTCGGTCAGCCCAAGGGCCGCGAGGCGGACCGCGCCTTCGACACGATGGTCTATACCCGGAGCGAGATCGACCGGATCGCGCGGGTCGCCTTCGAGGCTGCTCGAAAGCGGCGCAAGCTCGTCACCTCGATCGACAAGGCAAACGTCCTCACCACGATGGTCTTCTGGCGCGAGGTCGTCACCGAGGTCGCCAAGGAGTATCCGGACGTCGAGCTCAAGCACCTCTATGTCGACAACGGTGCGATGCAGCTGGTGCGCAATCCGCGCCAGTTCGACGTCCTCCTCTGCGGCAACCTGTTCGGCGACATCCTCTCCGACGAGGCCTCGATGATCACCGGCTCGCTCGGAATGCTCCCAAGCGCCTCGCTTGCCGGCGGGACCTTCGGCCTCTACGAGCCGGCGGGGGGCTCCGCGCCGGATATCGCCGGCAAGGGGATCGCGAATCCCATCGCACAGATCCTCTCGGTCGGGCTCATGATGAAGTACAGCTTCGGAAACGACGAGGCCTACAACCGCATCTTTGCCGCAATCGGCACGGTTCTTGACCAGGGCTACCGTACAGCCGACATCATGAGCGAGGGGATGCGGCAGATCGGCACCCGCGAGATGGGTGACCACATTGTCGCCGCCCTCGGCGGCTGAAGTCCGCGCCCCGTGCCCTATGGGGTCGCGCGCGAGGCAGCGGCGGCGCTTGACTCCCGCCCCAGGCGGTGCGAGGATAGGAATCGTTCCTATCCTCGATCATTTCGATGTGATGCGCAGCATCACCATCATCCGATACGAAGGAGGCCATACGATGGCACAAGTCGCACGGGAAATGGTCGAAAAGTCCGGAGTCAAGGTCGATCAGCTCGTCGAGCTTCTGGTAAAGAACGCCGCCGCGGAGCTCACGACCTTCTATTACTACACGATCTTGCGCGTGAATCTGATCGGTCTCGAGGGGGAGGGTATCAAGGAGATCGCAGAGACCGCGAGAATCGAAGACCGAAACCACTTCGAAGCGCTCGTTCCGCGGATCTATGAGCTCGGGGGCGAGCTCCCTGCCAACATGAAGGACTTCCACGATCTCTCGGCGTGTCCTCCGGCCAGCCTGCCCAAGGATCCCACGAAGACTCGAGACGTGCTCAAGGTTCTCGTCGAGGCGGAGCGGTGTGCAGTCCGCGGCTACACCTACATCTGCAATCTCACCGCAGGGAAGGATCACCGCACCTACGATCTTGCCCTCGCGATCCTGAACGAGGAGATCGAGCACGAGTCCTGGTTCTCCGAGTTTCTTGGGGAGGGGCCGTCCGGGCACTTCATGCGCAGGGGCGAGACCTCTCCCTTCGTCGGCAAGTTTCTGAGATAGGGAGCACGGAATGGGGAGCGAGCTGGAAGAGCCGCTCCCTCACTCTTGATGAAAGCATTCACCATCCATGAGCTCTCTCGGTACACGGGAAGGAACGGGCTCCCGGCCTACATCGCCTTCGAGGGCAGGGTGTACGACGTGTCGCAGAGCTTTCTGTGGCAGGGGGGCCGCCATCAGGCGATGCATCACGCAGGCCGCGACCTGACGCCCGAGCTCAGCTCAGCTCCCCATGGAGACGATGTCATCCGGAGGCTCCCTCAGGTCGGGGTATTGAGATGAGTCGGAGAAACTCGAAGCTATTCCGTCCATTGATCGCTTTCCCGCCGTCGGCTATGCTTCAGGTCCGCACGATTGACTGGAGCTCCTCGCGCCTACGATAGTTCATCTTGCCGAAGAGGGGGTTGAATGATGCACGGGTTCCTGCTCTGGGGTGGCTTCATCGTCTTCATACTTGGGATGCTGGTGCTCGATCTCAAGGTGCTTCAGCGCGATCACCATGAGATCAAGATCCGTGAAGCGCTCCTGTGGACCTTTTTCTGGATTGCCATCTCGCTGATCTTCAACGTCGGTGTCTTCCTCTTCGCCGGCAGCGAAAAGGGGCTCGAGTTCCTCACCGGATAACT